>CACXGR010000258.1 GCA_902767235.1 uncultured Lachnospiraceae bacterium
ACCGGGGTCCTCAAGTTCTCTCCTGCAGTCGTCGCAGATCGCAATGTCCGGGGAGATAAAGATCTCCCCCTTTGTCTTCTCGCTCTCTATGATCTCGAAGGAGGAAAAAGACAGTCCGCAGTCATCCGCGCTTTTGATGTCCATCTTGAGCACGACCGCCCGTCTCGGCGGCTTTTTCTCCAGGAGCTCTGCAAAATATCGCACCGCCCTGTCTTCTCCCTGCGCAAAGATCTCGACATAGGGGCCTTTGTTGCACACGGATCCGGTGATCCCGGCCTTTGCCGCGTGCCTTGCCACGGTAGGTCTGAAACCGACGCCCTGAACGATCCCGTATACCTTTATTCTGATTGTCACATTTTTCTCTTCACTCATAACTTGGTCTCACTGCGCCTTACGTCCGGCTGCCGGAAACCGCAAAATGCGGGAGCGGGATCAGCGCGCCGTCAAAGCGGTCCGCAAGCAGCGGGAACATGGCGGGATCCGCGATGATCAGGTCGTATCCGCCCGATGCCGCCAGTCTTCCCGGATCTGTCTCTTCCCTGAGCCGGATGTCGCCGTCCTTCGTCAGTTCCTTCTTCATCATGAACCAGGAAGCTGTATCCACCTTCGATGCCCCCATCTCCATGAGCGCTCTTCGGCAGGCGCCGGCCGTGATCTGTTCGTGGATCACCAGGATCCGCCTGCCCATTGCGGCTTTTTCGGGGCAGATCTCCCGCAGTCTGCGCTCCGCCAGAGGATTGCCGCATCGAAACGGGATGCCGTATTTCTTCTCAAGACGGCGTGCCGCCTCGTAACCCGATACCGTGACGACGAGGTTTTCGCGGATCCGCCGGGGATCTGCGAATGCCCGGGTCCCGTCCCGGCGGCTGCCGAAGACCACTGCCTTTAAGCCGCTGCTCTCCTCTGCCGCTTTTCTGATCTGTTCCGGTTCCGCAATGCCGCACAGGTCCATGTACTGGGCGCCAAGGATCCCGATATATCCCCGGTCTCCCTCTTTTGCCGGTCCGTTATCCGCAGCGTACTTGTCAAACAGTGCCAGATATGCCTCCTGTGCGCCCTTGTCGTAGTATTCCATTCCGTTGCAGGCGATCCCCAGGCAGGGGAGTCCGGTGCGCTTTTTCACCATTCTCTCCAGTGCCTTGAGATCCGTTCCGATCACAGCCGGGACCGGCGTGCCGATGATCGCCGCAAATCCCGGCGCATCCGCCTGATCGCACGCTCTCATAAAGGACGCCGTGTCCGCCAGCTTTTGCACCAGCTTTTCGTCGCGTCCCAGGATCGCGTCCATATCCCGCAGTCCCGCGCTGAACACGGCGCTGCGCTCCTCAAACCACCTGGGTTCATCGAAACCGCAAATGTTCCCCGTGCAGCCGCCCGCGTCGCAGATCACCGTGATCCCGCCCAGCTCATAGAAGACCGATACTGCTCCGGACTGGTCCGGCGCAAAAGGCGTCAGCACCCTCCGGTAGCCTTTTGGCAGCGCGCCGCCCGCATCCTCCGCTCTGCCGCGCCTGCAGGCGCACAGGAAATGACTCTGTATTGCGCTGTCACGCCCGGCGGGGCTTTCGGTATTTTCTCCCAGCCTGACTTCGGGGCGGAAGAGATCCTGGCGTCCCTCTTTGGCCGTCTCATATAATGCGTCAAAAAAGCGTCTCACCCCGTCAAATCCGAAGGGCTGGATATCCTGTACCCACTGCAGGCAGGGCGCCTTGGGATGATACCACCCGGCGTCCCTTCCCACCGCAATGAACAGTCTGCCCGCCTGCTCTCCTTCTTCCGGTTCGGGCTCCCTGTCATCCTCATAGGCCAGCATGGAAGGCGAGAGATTGGAATAGACAAGGGTATCGGGACTGAGCTCCGCCAGGTGACGCAGATAGCGGTAGGAATCCGGCGTCAGCGTTCCGAAGATCTCCCTGACCCTGAAGCCATAGCGCACAAGCGCCAGCGAGAGCTCGAACGCATCCGCATTCAGCGCTTCTCCCACGCTGAACTCGGCGCAGGGGAAAGCGTCCCGGAATCGCTCCATGCTCGTCTTGGCCTGCCCCCTGTAAGTGTCATAGGAAAAGCGCACGCCCAGCGCGGCGCCGAGCGCATCATACTGGGCAGCGATCCTGTCGATCTGGTAAAGCCGGGTCAGCTCTATGGACGGGATGCCCAGTCTCTCTTGAAGATCCTGCGCGGCCAGTCTCGCCTCCTGGTTCAGCACCAGGTTGAAATTTGCCTCCGCCATCGAGAGAAACTCGCCGTAGTCTCCGCAGGAGGATACCTCCCGGATCTTCTTTACCCCGATCTGCCTGAGCAGATACCGCAGCTCGCTCTCCGCTTCCAGCGGTGCAAAATAGCCCATCAGGTTCACACTGCCGGCTTTTTTCTCCACCGGCGCGAGCAGGGAATAGATAGACTGCCGCACATGGACCATGGGCGGCTTTCTGCCCTCTCTTGTCAGTGCATACATATAACAGGGACGCACACGTATGTCCATTCCCCGATCTTCAAGGAGGCGCTCCGCCTTTCTGCAGACACGCTCCATGTCCGTTCCGAGCAGCGCATCCACACAGGTGATACAGATCATGATCACGGACGGCTTTCTTTCCAGATGACCGGCCAGGTCCAGCACCGCCCCGGGGATCCTCTTCAGATGTCTTCCGGTCACCAGATCCGTCTCGTCCATTGTCAGATAGAAAAAGCGGTTCTCATAGCCCTCCATCGCGCTGATGGAAGATGTGTTCCTGCCGCAGCAACCCGGCGATACAATGAGCATGACCGATCCCGGGACCGAGAGCCCTGCGCGCTTGACGCCGAACCCCTCCGCGCCCGGAGAGTTAAATGCGAGCGTGGCGGGAGAGCTGTAGATCAGATGCGACCCGGACTGCATTTCCGCCGGTATATCGCCGCGTCCCCGCTCCCATAGTTCTTTTACCGTAAAGCCGACTGCTCTGTTCATCTCTTAGCCCTTTACTCCTCTGCTTCTGTTTCTTCCTGCGCAAGCAGTCTCGCCGCAAGATCGAGAAAGCATTTGCTCACGTCAAGCTCCGGATCTCCTTCGATCACCGTCATCCCCCGGTCCTCAAAGCGGATGATATCGCCGCTCCTGGGGATCCTTGCGACGATCGGCAGTCCCTTTTCTTGAGCAAACTTCTCCACCTTGGCAGCCTCTCCTTCGACGTCTCTGCTGTTGAGAATGATCCCGGCCACTTTGGCGTAGCTTCTGTCCTCGAAGTTTTTCACTGCAGAGCAGATATTACCTGCCGCGTACAAGGCCATCTTTTCGCCGGATGTGACGATGAGTACTTTTTTGGCATATCCTTCCCGGATCGGCGCGGCAAAGCCTCCGCACACAACATCCCCGAGGACATCGTAAAGCACCACGTCGGGTTTGTATGTCTCAAACAGACGCAGGTCTTCCAGCAGGCTGAAGGTCGCGATGATCCCTCTGCCCGCGCAGCCGAGACCCGGTGTAGGGCCGCCCGTCTCAATGCAGAGAACGCCTCCGTACCCCTCTTTGGCGATCGCCTCAATGGAGTCCGGCTCCTCGTCGTTCTCCCGCAGATAGTCCATGACCGGCAGGAGCGGCTTGCCGCCCAGCAGGTTGATCGTCGAGTCCGCCTTGGGATCGCAGCCGATCTGGATGACTTTCTTTCCCATATAGGCAAAAGCCGCTGACAGATTCGAGGTCATCGTTGATTTTCCTATCCCGCCTTTGCCGTAAATCGCAATTCTGATCATCTCGTCCTCTCATATCCGGAGCGCGCGCTTTTCGCGCCAATGAAAAAGCTCCTTCACCTGACGGTGAAAGAGCCTGATCTGCGCATATTACATTGATATCGCATAAGGGATCCGTTTAACGGCGCGGCAAAATATCCCCTCCGCCCGCATCGCACGATATCTTTAAACGCCGGTCAGCTCTTCCGGGTCGGATCTCCTCTCCGTCAGATGACACTGCATATACGGATATCGGCCTGCGATATCCTGTTTCATTCACAACAGTATACTATATAATCCAGTCCGCTGTCATTCATTCCGCCGAATTCGACCATATACTCGCCGTTTTCGTACATGAAATCAAAGTCCCTGTCGAAGAAGGTGCCGGACAGGCTTGCTTCGCCAAAGAGGTCGCGAACTTCCTGTTCAGAGCTTCCCCAGGTGAGCCCGCCTGGCATCTCCACCTTGGGCAGATTGGGGTCGTTCCCATCCTTTCCTTTTCCTCTTTCAATGTAGATCCCGGTCATCGGAATGTCTGAGAGCGCTGCTTCCGAATCTGAGTAATTGCCGAATTCGGCTGTGACCTTCACGTCGTCGGACGAAAAGGCGCTGCTGGTCATGACCGCCGTTACCACCTCCTGGGGTGCCAGCGTCCTGGCGCCGGGATCATCCACGTTCACATACTCCAATTTCCAATCACCAAGGGTCATGCCGCTCAATTCAACGGGAAACTGCAGCTCCATGCCGTCAAAAGTCATGTGCCCGTCGAGAAGTGCAAGGCCTTTTGCTCCGCTTTCTTCCTTCTCTTCTTCTTTTTCTTCTTTCTTCACCTCTTCCGCATCCTGCCCGGAAGCGGTGTTTTCATCCGAAGGACCGGGCTTTTCGATCACGGTGTTCTCCTTGTTGTTCTCCCCGTCGGTCTCTTCCTTCTTCTCTTCGGCAGGTTCTTCTTTTACTTCTTCCTTGACTTCTTCTCCGGAGACCTCCGCCTGCTGCTCATTCGTCTCTTCCAGGATCTCCTCTTTGGCTTCTTCCCTGACTTCCTCGGGATTGATTGGCTCTTCCGCTTTCTGCTCTGCCTGAGCGCTCTCTCCGGCGGTATCTGCCTGCACGGCTGTCTCATCCTTACTGCCGCATGCGGCCGTACCTGTCACGAGCGCGATGGCAAGCGCGCCGATGGCAGCACCTCTGAGGATCCTACCAAACTCTTTTCTGATCACTATTTTCTCCTCCCGCATTCAACCGGCCCCGCATGTAGGGCCTGCATTGTCTTCGTCCCTGCAGCGTCTCCACCTCTTTTTATGCCGAAGCGGCGGAAAGGTCCCCTGCAAGGTCATATAGGATTATACTCGAACTTTTTATATTTTGCACCAATTCTGCACCACCGATCATAGAAAAAACTTCCGGTGTTCCCGAATGCGGGATATGCCGTGTCCGGGATCTCCAGCAGATAGGATTCATAGGCATTGAGGATGCGGGTGCCCGAAGGGTGCACGCGTACCCGCTCAAACCCGCGTCCGTAGTTCCTGTGCACGTGGCCGTGCAGCATATAGAGCGGCTTGTACTTGTCGAGAAGCCGGTTGAAACAGCTAAATCCCCGGTGAGGAAGGTCCGGCAGGTCGCCGTATCCCGCTGCCGGCGCATGGGTGACCAGCAGATCGACGCCGCCCGTAAAGCGGATCTTCTTCTCAAGGCGCCTGGTACGTGCCTTCATCTGCGGCTCTGTGTACATATCCACACTCTCTTTGTACTTCATGGAGCCGCCCAGTCCCGCGATCCGAAGGCCGTTGTGATTGTAGACCTGCTCCTCAATGCAGATACACCCTTCCGGCGGCCTTCTGTCATAACCGGAATCATGATTGCCCCTGACAAACAGGAGCGGACAGTGTCCGAATGTCACAAGAAACTGCAGATAATTGGAATTCAGGTCGCCGCAGGAGATGATCAAATCTATATCTTCCAGCTTTTCAGGGGAAAAATAGTCCCAAAGTGATTTGGACTCCACATCTGCCACTATCAGGATCTTCACATCTTTTTCTCCTTTACCCCCGAGACCTTGACGGTCTTTTTGACGGAATCCTCCAGATCCCGCAGCTGCGGGATCTCGCCGATGATATTATCACAGAGCCAGTCCATCGTGATGATCTCTTTGTCGCTCAGAGGCGGCGTGTCAGGGCCTTTCAGAACGCCTTCCTGCGTGTGGATCTCTCCCTCGAAGGGATTGGCCGCATGATTGATGATCAGGCGTCTGAGCGCCGACACAGCTTTTTTGGAAGCGTAGGGGAGATCATCCGACAAAATGACGTCCACTACGCCGGACGACATTCCCCACCAGTAGTTGACCGCTTTGCCCTTCGCGCCTGATTTTCTCGTATCCAGAGAGCCGTCGATCAGCTTCGCCATGATCTGCTCATAATAGACGCCCCACTGGTAGACCGGCGCCGCCAGGTTGATGATCTCCTCTTCCTTTCGGATGCTCCCGTCCTCACGCGCAGACCCTGCTTCCATGACCCTGTAGAGCCCGTATTTCCTGGTGGGATCTTTGGGCTTGATCATGTCGATGCCGGAGATGATGCTGCAGCCGCTGTCACGCAGTTCCTTCTCCCAGTCGCTCCCCTTTTTGGTGGCCCATACGAGCCTGACCCTTGCGTATGGATCAAACCAGGCGGCGCCCAGAGCGAACGCATTGATATTGGCGATGCCTCCGTAGATCGGGTAGTCCGCTCTATATCCGATCATATGGTTTTCCGACAGGGAAGCCGCAAGACAGCCCATCAGAAACTTGGCCTCGTACATCCTGGCGTAATAGGTGGGCACCGCATTCAGGGAAAGATTGACGGAGCAGTTCATAATGCGCAGTTTGGGATGGCGGATCGCAGCCTTCAGACACTGCTCCATCATGGCGGGGGAAGTGGCGAATACGATATCCTCTTCGTCTGCGTCGCATGCCTCAAATGCCTGCTCCAATTCAAGGGGCGTATCACATTTTTCAAACTTGATCGCCTCCACGGCGCCTTCATATTTTTCGATCATCTGGTTGGCGCCCAGCTCATGTCCGTAAACCCAGCTCGAATCGCTTTCGCTTCGGTCAAAGAGGAAAGCCGCGCGGATCGGTTTGCCGGTGAAGGCCGAATTGAGATTGAACAGCGTCTTTACGCTGCTTCCCTTCCCGACTTCTTCCGGCGTCGTGATCAGCTCGATACTGTCTCTGTTGGTCTTCGTGATGAACTCATTCCACAGCTTCTGTATCTTTTTATCCACTGCACTCTCGGGATCGTGCAGAAGGCTCTCCAGCCCGAATACCTGCACATAGAGCAAGAAAGCATCGCCGGCCGTGATCTGCAGCTTCGATCCGCTCCTGGCTTCATACCGCTTGGAAAATACAGTAAAGGCCGCCCGCAGCGTCTCGATCACTTCATCCGGCCAGGGCTTTTCCAGGTCCAGTCCCATAAGATCCGCCAGCTGCGCATAGCTGCCTTCAGAGGAAAAAGTGATCTGAAACATACCCGTGACATTGTAGAAGTCTATGTATTCGTAATAGATCTTGCTGATCGGATCATTCGTCCTTGGCGGCAGAAGCCGGATCACATTGCCGGGGATCGACGCGTATCCGATGTATTTGGAAACAGAAACTCTCTTATTGCCCTCCAGGACATAGAATTTATTCATGAATTCATAGGCCTTGATGGGCTCGCGGATCCCTTCCTCACAGGCGGAATCGTAGAGAGAAGCCCACTTCGACGCAAATTCGCTGTCTTCATCCACTAAAGGCATGAAATTGAGCGCAAATGCGTTCTGTCTGCCCACCGTTCTGGTTCCGGCGATCATTTCGATCGGGATCTCTTTGACGCCGAGCGGTCTCTCCGGAAATCTGTCTACTTCTTGTACCATGGCGTTGAGTGCGGGCAGGTAGGGATACTCTCCGCGCATCACCGCCTTTCTGCAGGCCCATTCCGCCGATTTCTTTGCTTTTTCATAATCTACCAGCATACTCTCTTCTCCATTCCGAAATATTTTGATACTCCAACTATTATACACGAACGCCTCATCACCGAAAATATAATAATGCGTACGAAAAATTCATCTTTTTTTAATGTTTAAAGTTTAGTTAAGAATACCGTGCTATAATCATAATCAGAGATGAGCGGGATCGCTCATCAGCATAATCTTATACTGCCGGACGGAATGCATCTGCATTCGTTCTCCATAAAAACGAGGCAAAGGTCTAACTCCCTTTGCCTCGTCCCTTTTTCTTCCGGTACCGAGGTTTTATGATTCCCCGTCGTTCCCGTCACTCTCTTTTTTTGCTTCCTCTGCCTTCTTTTTCTCTTCTTCCTTCTTTTTCTTTTCGGCTTTGCGCGCCTTCTCCGCTTCCTCTTCCGCCTTGCGGGCCGTGTCGCTGTCGATCCCGTTTATATCCATGACCACCACTTCAGGCGGATTGTTAAACCTGGGGATCATATCTTCAGGCGCGCTCAGTCCGCTGGTGATGAAGAGGATTACATCTCCCTTCTTATACAGGCCGTGCACGTATTCGGGAAAATATCCCTGGGAGCCGCCGAAGACGCCGCCTTTGAAGGGGATCACCGCTTTTCCGCCCAGGGTTTTCCCGCTGACGACCAGATCCACGCTCCATTTTTCACAGGCGTCACCGTAAATAAAGCTCTCGGGGCCGTCTGTCATGAGGATCTTAAACCGCTCTGTATCTTGGAATTTGTTCAGGAGATCCCAGGTGCCCTGAAATCTCTTTTTTACTTCTCCCCGCAGATTCTGCAGTTCATATGCCTGCTGGTGTATGCTGCCGACCCTGAACAGAACGCCGTAAAGGGAGACATCTTTGTATTCTTCATTCAGCACAGTGCCGCCGGCTTCCTCGATGGCCGCCCTCAGAGGATCCGTTCCGTCTTCCGCCAAGTGCGCCTTCGCATATTTTATCTCCTCTTCCCCATAGGAATAGTAGACCGGCGCGATCTGAGAAAGACTCTTCACCAGTCCGGACACCACACTCGTGCCGGATGCGTCGGGCGTGATCATATTGCCGCAGACCAGGATCGCATCGGGAGAAATATCCGACACTTTCTGTGCGATCGCGCTGTTGCCGCCCTCAAAGACATAATTATAGAGATCGGAGACAACGGCAAAGCGAAGAGAATCGTGCTCGATCTCTCCGCTGTCCGGCTTCCTGTCGCGATCCTCGATCCGGTAATAATGCGTTTCCGGATCGTGGTATGACCGCTCGATCATCCACCTGGCCGGAAATGCCACTGCGGCCGCCAGTACAAACAGTACAAAAATGAAATGAATCAGATTTCTAAACATGTAACCATCCTTCTGAGAGGGACCGCGGAAGCGGTCTTTACATTTACCGGCAGTCGTCGCCGGCCTTTAAACGTTCCCATTTCCGGTCCCTGTCACTGAGTATGATCGGCGAACCGTCCTGCATACGATACCCGTCCGGGCAGGCGCTGCCGGGATACGCTCCGATGACCCCCGGCCATTTAATGCCGATGCCCGGATCATTCCACGCGATGCCCCCTTCGTCTCCCGGATGATAGAAATCGGTGACTTTGTAGCAGAACTCCGCCTCATCGCTCAGCACCAGAAAACCGTGGGCAAATCCCTCGGAGATATACATCTGTCTGCCGTTTTCCTCTGACAAAATATCGCCGAACCACTGCCCGTAAGTGGGACTCCCTTTTCTGAGATCCACTGCGACGTCGAACACTTCTCCGCGGATCACTCTCACAAGTTTGCCCTGAGGGTGCCTGATCTGAAAATGCAGCCCCCTGAGCACGCCCTTTACGGACATACTCTGATTGTCCTGTACAAACACCATGTCCAGGCCGAATTCCTTCATATCCCTGGCATTATATGTCTCCACAAAATATCCCCTGCTGTCGCCGTGTTTGGTGGGTTCTATGATATACAGACCTTCAATCGGTGCTTTTGTTACTCTAATCTGTCCCATATCAATACTCTCGCTCTCCGGTCACTTCGCCCCTTCATGTCTTAGGACAACTCCGACTGTCTTGAACAGGATCTTCAGATCCAGCCATACGCTCCAGTTCTGAATATATTCGCGGTCCAGTCTGACGACCTCTTCAAAGTCGGTGATGTCGCTTCTGCCACTGATCTGCCACAACCCTGTGATCCCGGGCTTTATGCTCATCCTCACCCTGTGGTGCAGGTCGTATTTTTCCCATTCGTCCAGCGTCGGGGGTCTTGTACCCACTAGTGACATATCCCCCTTCAGGACATTGAAAAACTGAGGAAACTCATCAAGAGATGTATTTCTTATAAAATTTCCTATGCCCTTGGGTTTTCCGTTCCTGTCCTTCTTTTCGGAGCCTATGATCCGCGGATCGTCATCCATCTTGAACATCAGGCCGTCCGCGATATTGTTCTGCTCCATCAGCGCTTTTTTGCGCTCTTCCGCATCCATGTACATACTGCGGAATTTATACATATAGAATTGTTTGCCGTTCTGGCCGATCCGCTTTTGCTTGAAGAAGATCGGGCCGGGAGACTTTATATAGATCGCCGGCGCGATGAATATAAAGATGATCCCCGTCAGGATACAGCCCACGATCCCTCCGGCTATGTCCATGATCCTCTTGTATACGACCTGCTTGGCGGAAACGATCTTGAGGCTGTTGGTCAGCACTCTGTAGGATCCGACTTTGGATACTTCCTGCATGCCGTCGCTGTGTGCGTTGAGCGCCTCCAGGCAGTAGTGGACAGTGATGCCCATATCCATGAACGCATCGATCATCTCCATCGGATAGGGCATATTGTCCGGCTGATAGACAAAGATCTCGTCTACCCAGTCTGTCCGGATCTGATTGATGATATCCGTCTCTTTTCCCATCGTGGGAATGTCCCGGATCGTTCTGCCGCTGCTCTCCGTGTCCATCAGATAGATGCCGGTGATCCGGTATTCCTGAAAGCTGTTGTCGATCAGTTTGTCGACAACCTGTGAAGCCAGTGACGAAGAAGTGATCACCATGAGCGACTTTCTTCCCTCTCTGACCTTTGCGTTGTGAAAGATCCTCTTCTTGTTCAGCTGCCTGATCAGAAATGATGCAAAAAGATACATGACCACCATGATCCCGGTAAATTTGCGCGAGATCAGGTAGATCTGATGCGTCATGAACATAAACAGAATGTCCAGCACCATAAAGCTGACTTCGTAGCGCAGGACCGCATAAAATTCTTCGACTGCACTTCTTCTTATGATATTTTTATAGCTGTCCGTGAACAGGACCACCAAAAGCTGACAGAACATCAAGAGCATGGCCTGATATCTGTACAGGTAGTAGACATAGGGGTTCTCCACGCCCATCCAGATCCAGTAGCTCAGGACAAAACAAATCTGAAGCATGACTATATCAAGCAGAATAAAATCAATGTGCTTGAGCCAGCCTCTCGTCTCTTTTTTATGCATATAAAACTCCCTGCCGCGTCATATAAACAGCGGCGGTCAGCGCCCGCGCATCTTCAGTTAAAGCCGAAGATCCCTTGTGCAACTTTGTAACAGGCCTTTACAACCGCTTTCCCGCCTTTTCCCGGAAGGTGCAGCGCGATTCCGAACACGCCCGAGCGGATCTTCCTGTACAGCTGCGCATCTTTATCGCGAAGATAATTCCAGACTTCATCCATGATGTCCATCTTGTCTTTCTCTCCGGAACAGATCGCCATGACGGACGTGATCGTAGTGATGATCTCCAGGTAGTTGTACATGTACTTGAACAGACGGCTCTTTTTCTCGATCAGGCCCGATCTGAGGCTGTCCGAAAAATAGTCGATCATGATCCGGTTCACCCGCGCCTGCTGGTCGAGTCTTCTGATCATGACTTCCTGGTTTACGGATTGATCATCCCTTCCAATAAAATAGTAATAGAAATTGACATCGGCATAATATATGTTCTTTACGTAGGGCATCGGATCAAAGACATAGATGTTGTCTACATAGAAACAGTGCTCCGGGAGCTTTAGTCCGCAGTCTTTGAGCACCTGCGTGCGGTAGATCACAGAGTGCATGAGAATGTACTGTCCCTTCTTGAATCTTCCGGTCTCGTCCCAGGAGAAGATCCGGTCCTTGGGCAGCACTTTGCGGTACTCCATGACTTTGTGATGGGATGCTCCCTCTTTGTCATACACAAAATTGCTGATCAGAAGATCCAGGGTGTCGTCGTCTTCACGCTCACTGAACTTTCTGAGTATATCCAAAATGATCTTATATGCGCTTGCCTTAACCTTGTCATCGCTGTCCACGACTTTGAAATAGCGGCCGGTGGCATTCTCAATTCCTGTATTTACGGCGCCGCCATGTCCCTTGTTGGGCTGATGGATGGCCCGCACGATGCCGGGATGCTCCCTCTCAAGGCGGTCGGCGATCTCAGGCGTCCTGTCGGAGGAGCCGTCGTCGACCACCAGGATCTCCACCTCATCTCCGCCTGCGAGAAGCGAAGTGACGCACTTTTCCATATAGTCCTGCGAGTTGTAGCAAGGCACGGCGATTGATAATAACTTCATCTATAGTATTCCTTCCTTAAGCAGATACTGGCATAATATTATACCATATTCTCACAAATATACCAAAGATTACGGCAATTGTCTCCCGAATTATTGACCGGCATTCTCTTCCCCCGGCGCGAGCCTCATCATATAAGCGCTGAAGGCGGAAGGAATGCAGTACCGGTCACGGATCTCCCCGGCGTCCGCCATAATGAAGGGGATCTCCTTCTCCGCAAAGGGATCCGCCTGCACTTCAAATCCGGTCATCTTCCAGATCTTATGGGTGAACACATGCTCTGCCCCGCCCATCGACGTGATCCGGAGAGGCTCCACATGGTGGCTCCGAAGCCAGTCCACTGCTTCGTCCGTGTTCAGATGTCCCTTTGCATTCGGTAATTCAAAGAGTCCCGCCAAAAGACCGCGCCCGGGGCGTTTGTTCACTGCCGTCCGATCGCCGCAGCGGATCACAAAGACCGTCAGCTTCTCCGTCTTCTTCTCCTTTTTGGGCGGCATCACCGGAAGCTCCGACTCCCTGTGCGGTCTGTCTGCATGAACTTTGCAAAAGCCGGAGAGAGGACAGCCGCCGCACAGTGGCTGCGCGTTCGGGAGGCAGACCATAGATCCAAGGTCCATGAGCGCCTGGTTGAAATTTCCGCAAGGATTGTCCTTCCCGCCCGCTCCCGTGCTCTCCGGCATCCTTTTCTCATAAAATGAGACGGCGTCCTTGCGGGCCTGCGGCGTTTTGATATTCTCTTCATACATGCTGAGCCGCGAAAAAATGCGCAGAAGATTTCCGTCCACCGCGGGGATCCGCTCTCCGAACGCGATCGAGGAGACAGCAGCCGCCGTATAATCTCCGATCCCGGTGAGCCTGATCAGCTGCCTGCTGCCGGACGGGATCTCGCCGCCCCACTCTTCCATGATCTCCTGCGCGGCCCTGCGCAGGTTTCTGACACGGCTGTAATATCCCAGTCCCTCCCACAGCTTCAGGCAGGTATCTTCGTCCGCCTCCGCCAGAGACCTGACATCGGGAAGCTCCTTTAAAAAGCGGCGGTAATAAGCTTTCACCGTGCCGGCGCGGGTCTGCTGCAGCATGATCTCCGAGAGCCAGACGTGATAGGGCGTCGGGTCTTCTCTCCATGGCAGCTCTCTGCGGCTGAGCCGGTACCATTCCAGCAGTTCATCTGAAAAATCACTCATACGACTTGTCCTGTTCAATGATGTCCGCGGCGGTCCGGCTGCGGCGCAGGGCGCTCCGAATGCCTGACGATGAACATCTCGACAGCGATCCCTGCGTCGATCTTTCCGCTCTTGCTCTCATAGTCTGCGCGGATGCAGTCCTCCAGTGCGCCGGTCAGATCGCCGGTCGTATATGTCCGAAGCGCCGGTCTGTATTTTTTGCTCACCACAAAAGGCGGTACGCCGACTTTCCTTGCGATCTCGGAATCGGGCATCTTACCGGTAAGCTCCTTGATCTTGAGCAGCTGCTCAAACTGCCTTCTCATAAGACTCAGGATCACCTGCGGCGCTGTCTTTAGGGAGCAGAGATCCATGTAGATATCCAGGGCCTTTTTCCTGTCCCTCACGGCGATGGCCTCGATCATGTCAAAGATCCTGTCCCGGATGCGCGGGCTGCACACGTCGCGCACATCCCGGTCCGTAATCTCTTTGCGGCCCATGCAGTAGCAGCAGAGCTTTTCAGCTTCCCCCGCGATGCCCAGCATATCATCGCCTGTGTATTCCATAAAGAGCGCCAGCGTTCTGCCCGGCACAGAAAACCCGGATCTTCGAAAGATCCCCGCTGTCCATGCCCTCAGGTCCGCCTCGTCGGGCGTTATGCATTCCAGGATCTCACCGGTCTCCTCTTTGCGGCTGCGGTCGATGGCTTTGTAGAGTTTTCCCCTCTTATCGACGCTCTCTTCCACAAAGATGATCGCGGTCGTATCCTGGATCTCCTCTATGAATCCGGCGAGTTTCTCCGCCTCCTGTGCGACAGCGGCGGATGTCTTGGATCCCGGCGTCGATCTCGTCACCGATCTGGGATTTAAGAGTCCCGTATTTTCCAGGACGATAACTCTTCTGTCAGCAAAAAAAGGCAGTGTGCCGGCCATATCGATGATCTCTCTGGCTGACACGTCTGTTCCGCTGTAGCGCGTGAGATTCATGGCGTCCCCGTCTCCCATCAGTGCCTTGACAAGCTTGTCCCTGTTCTGCAGCCGAAGATAGGCCTGCTCTCCGCAGAGCAGGTAAACGCGTCTGTAATCTCCCTTCGCGAGCTCCTCATTCAGTTTTCTCTGACCGGACGCAAAATCCGGTTTACTTGCCTTTGCCGCCATTTACGCACCTTTGTATGCCGTCTTTGCTGTTTTCATTACTTCATTGAATGACATTCCCGGCGATTTGTCAATAAAATGTATCCACGCTGAAACCGCCCTCCCCGTCGGTTGTCACCCGGATCCTGCCGGTCTCTCTGGTGTCCAGGATCTCCGCATTTTTTTCCCGGATCCTGTCCAGCGTCTCCTGCGCCGGATGGCCGTACCGGTTGTTCCGGCCGCAGGAGATCAGCGCCTTGTCAAAGCGGATCCGCTCAAGGAATTCCTTTGATGAGGCGTTCCCGCTGCCGTGATGGGCGACCTTGTATACGTCGGTGTCGATATGCCCGCTTCCGATATAGCGGATCAGCTCTTTTTCTCCCTCTCCCTCGATATCGCCGGTCAGAAGCGCCGAAAAGCTGCCGTATCTGAGGCAGAGCACGACCGAGCAGGAATTGGCGTCTCCATATGCAGCCCCTTTTTGCGGATGGAGGCATTCAAGGCTCAGGCGCCCGCTCTCCAGCACCATCCCTCTGGACAGATAGGTGACGGGAATGGATCTTTTTGCTGCCGCATCAAGAATGCGCTTATACGTCTCTCCTCTGCACTTCTCATCGACGGAGGGCATCGCAATGCACCCGATCCGGATCCCGCCGGACTGACCGGCTGCATCCATCAGCTCCAGTACACCGCTGCAGTGATCGAGATCATCGTGGGTGATGATGCAGCAGTCTATGCAGGATATGCCCCGGTATTTGAGGAAGGGGAGCAGCGTGTACTGCCCCAGTTTCTGCCTGGACGAGCTTCCTCCGTCTATGAGGAAAGTGAGGCCGCCCCCTTCCCTTCCCGTCTGTATACACATTCCGTCGCCCTGCCCCACATCCAGCATGTAGAAAGAGAGAGGCGGCTGAGGGCGCAGGCCAAAAATCATGAGCAGTGCCAGGACCGCGGTGCCCGTCCGGATCGTCCTCCGCATATATCGGTGCATATTCGGGATCTGCGGTATCAGCAGGGCAGATAGGATCATCACATAATACACAGGGATCTCCCACCGCGGCGGCTTTCCGGCGATGATCGAGCTGAAGGGGAGTTTCTGCGTCAGGGAGGCGCCCCAATCATAGAGCTGAAGGATCCGAAAGGGAATCTCTGCGGCGAGCGCGGATGCGCAGCCGGCGGCTGTCCCTGCAAAGTTTCCCGAACAGAGACAGGCAACTGACGAAAAGATCGTTCCGGCTGTTCCGCCCGCCATGACCGCGGGCATCAGGGCGATCGCGATCACACTCAGGAAAACGGAGTAGGGCGGAAAAGTGTAGTAAAAGGCCAAATGCACGGGGATCGTGAACAGTGGGATCGCCACTGCTTTAAACGCCCTGGGAAGAGAAGGCAGAGCGATCGCTGCAGCCGCCACCGCGCTGAATGAGAAGAGGAATCCGCCGCTCAGGATGTAATAGGGCTGCTCCAGCAGAAGAAGGACGGCGGCCGCCGACATCGCCGTGAGAAGATCATATGTCCTGCCCATGCCTTTGGCCGTGATATGCATGACGAACATGATCATCGCCCGAAGGCAGGAGGTGTGCATGCCCGTCATGATGCCGTAAAGAACGACGGCCAGCGCCGCCGGAAAAGCCGAGAGCGGCGCCGGCGCGCCCAACCTGCCAAAGAACCTGTGGATCCCCATTCCGAGCAAGGATATATGAAGGCCGGATATACAAAGGACATGCACGATCCCGGATACCTGATATGTCTCCTTCAGTTCCGGATCCAGAAGGCCCGTCTGTCCAAGGAGCATGGCTTTGAGCGCGGATGCCGCGCGCCGCCCTTCCTTTCCGTGCCGGTCCCTGTAGAGGTCGTCGATCCGTCCGGAGAGAAAGTTCCTGAGATCATAAAGGCGCGATCTCAGCGGATCTGCTTCACGCGTGTACGCCAGGACCTGCGCCTCCTCCAGGGTGAACAGATATCCCTGCATACAGCCGTAGTAGAGAAAGGCGTCAAATTCGCCGTCGTTGGAAGCTCTGCGAAAGAGCTTCACTTTTCCTCTGATCCGTATCCGGGCACCGATCCCGAATAGAGACACCTGCCCTTGCACATCATCATGGATCCTGCACAGCACCTTGTCATCGCGGTGCATCTGCACGGCGATCTCCCCGGGTATCCCCGATTCGATCACGGGCTTCCCCAGAGACAGCCTCAGAGTCGGTTCTTTCTCCTCCCCGGAACGGGGTATCTCCTCTTCGATCCATTCGGCAGTTCCCGTCAGCGTCACATATCTTCCCTCTGCCCTTTCGTCGACGGTATCCGCCGCAGGAAACAACAAAAGGACCAGATACATGATCACTGAAAACGCCGCCGCAAAACAGCATACCGGTCTTCGCAATGATCTCCTCCCGTTTCTGCTTAAACACTATAGTGAATGATCTGTGGAATTCCTGCACCGGAACCGGCGCAGTCAGGACCGAACGGTCCGAATACAATAAATGTAGATCATGGAGTGCCAAATGGCAAGTGGAAAAGTTCTATGCCGCCGGGCGGACCACAATAAAAGGGCAGCCGTCATGAAACGGCCGCCCTCGCTCTGTCCGGTATGTTCAGAATACTGTAGGAAGGAGCCTTTACTCCTTTTCCCTCTCTTCCTCCTGCTGACTCTCCACGATGCCGGTGTTCATTCGGAAGCTCCCCGTCAGAGAGATCGTGTCCCTGAAGATCGTGTCGGTGTGCCCCTCCACGGAGATCTGAACCGCATCGATGGAAGGAAGCTCACACAGGGAGTTGACAACGGAGTAGATCGCGGTCTGCGCCGTGACTTCATAGGGATTGTCCAAAAACTCGCTGCTGAGGTTGGCATAGCAGATCCGGTCTCTCACCGTCACGTTGATCACTTTCGTGCCGCTGTTTACCGTCGGGTACGCAAAGCTCCCGTTGGGTCCCTGAATGACCTGCTCGAGCACGATCCTCTCCAGGGGCATATTGCTGTTGTAGACGACCGTCCTGTATGCATCCAGCAGTCTCTCTCCCGATTTGTCGGCAAAATACAGATGCAGCCTCACTCTCTCATAGTTCCGCATCTCCGTATAAGAGTTGTAGATGAACTGATCCGGTTCCATGATCCCCGGCTCAACGCCGTCCGCATCATGAAAGGCTTCTCCGTCTACCATGAAATACACGCCGTCGATCTCCGAAAAGCTGCACATCGTATTGACGATGGCTGTTCGGGTGAGGACCTCCTCCACCGCATCTACATCATAATACTCCTTCGAAAAATTGAGTGTCACGATGCTGCCCGCCGTCTCGCTGGAGATCAGTTTGAATTCACTGATCGGCGCCTTGAGCGCCATCTCTGTAGGCTGAATGCAGAGTTTTGCGAGCAGCTCCTCAATGATCTGCTCTTTATGATCCGCTTTCGGTTTGTATTTTTCCTCCTGCAGGGCATGATCCGTTCTGTTGAGATAATAGACCCGGATCCCGCTCTTGTCAGCCCCGCCTTTCTCACAGGAACAGAGCAGCAGGCATAATATGATCGTTATCAGATAGAACTCTGCCCTCTTTTTCAATCTCATACCTTTGTTTTCTGGCCGGTTGTCACTGTCTTCTTCACCGCTTTGGCGTTTGACGCGGTCTTCTTCTGTCCGGAAGCCTTCTTATGCCCGGAAGCTGTCCTCGCTGTACCTGCAGCCTTCTTCCCCGGAGCTGTCTTCTTCGCTGCGCCTGCGGCTTTCTTTCGCCCGGCTGCCGGTTTTGCCGCACCTGTCGCGTTTCTTCTGCCGGCAGATGCTTTTTTGATCCGCGCCCTCTGTCTCCTCAGCTCCACGGGATGGGATACATAAGTGAGGGGGCATGTCACCGTGAACTTGGTGCCTTCTCCGAGAATACTCTGCACATCGATCGCGCCGTGATGCTGCAGTACGATGCTCTTTGTGATGGACAGTCCCAGACCGGTGCCGCCAACTTCCTTGGACCTGGACTTGTCGACGCGGTAGAATCTCTCATATATTTTGTCCAGCGAGTCCTGAGGGATGCCTACGCCGGTATCCTCCACGCTGATATAGAAATTATAGGGATCGGCATTGATCGTAACTCTCACTTTGCCGTGATCTCTATTGTATTTGACCGCGTTCTCCACAAGATTCGTGATGACCATGTTCATCTTCATCTCGTCGATCTCCGCGTATACATCTCTCATGCTGACCATCGTCAGTTCGATATCTCTCTTCTGGGCGATCGGCCGCACTCTTCGAAGGACCAGCTCCACCATTCCGTTGACATTGGTCTCCTTGATGTTGAGTTTGGAATCCTTCCGGTCCATTCTCACCAGTGTCAGCAGCTCGGTGATGATCTGGTTCTCCCTGTCCACCTCATTCTTGATATCGATCATGAACTCGCGGTACATTTCCACGGGAACATTGTCCTGCTGTACCAGGGAGTCAGCCAGGACTTTCATCGATGTCATCGGTGTCTTCAGTTCATGGGAGACATTGGAAACAAACTCCTGCCTGGATTCGTCCAGCGCGTTCATTCTGGCGAGCACCTGGTTGAACGCATCCGCTATGTGCTCGGTCTCCAAAAAGGCGGGCGCCTTGATCGGGTCGGTGGAGTATCCCGCCTTCACGGCAGAGATCTCTCCGGACAGCTTCTCAAAAGGTTTCATCAGAGCAGTGGAAAGAACTAATGAAATAAGGAGCACCGCCAATATCAGGATCAATTCCAGGAGCATGGCCTTTCGGCTCAGGATTCCCAGCGTGTTTCTGATAGAGACGGTGGAGACGCTGGCAAGAAGGACTCCCTTTACAACCTCTTCGCCGGAAACATCCAGCGCCGATTCCTCGTTGTCCGACCTGCTGTCTATATATTCTGTCTCTATGATCGGTGTGACGATCTCAATAAAGCCGTCGCGCCGGTCATAGTTGGAAGCAGCTCCCGAGTTGCCCTGCAGCAGGCATTTTACCACGTCCGGGGAGACGATCGTCTTGCCGTCCGACATGGAATAGGTGTCTTTCATTACCTTCAGATGATCGCTGATCACCAGAATGCGTCCGTCATAAAGTGCTGAAAATTCGGCCAGCTCCGCGCCGATCAGTTCAGATGACTGATCGGTCAGATAATCATAACTGATCAGATGGTTGGCCAGCGCCCGGAGGTGCGTCTCCACCTCTTCGGTCCTCACTTCGACCGCTCTGGTCTCGTAATTATTGAGGATCCCGTAATGCAGGATCACGCACGGCACCAGTCCGACCACGAAGAATATGATGAAAAGCCGCATTCTCAGACTTCTGACAACTGAGAGTTTCCGGATCACTCCCTTCAGTTTATCGTTCATTCTGCCTGAAGTAGTAACCTACGCCCCACTTTGTCTGTACATATACAGGCTCGGAAGCATTGGGCTCTACTTTCTCGCGGAGTCTTCTGATGTGAACATCCACTGTCCTCACATCACCGGGATAATCTTTTCCCCAGACAGTCTGCAGGAGCATGGAACGGCTGTATACTTTGCCGGGATGGGTGGCAAGAAGTTCGAGAAGTTCGAATTCTTTGCTGGTGAGGTTGATCTCCTTGCCCGCGACCGTGACCCTTCTGTTGTCGAAGTCCATGCGAAGGTCACCGTTCTCCAGGATCCTCTCCTCTTCCTCTTCCCTGTCTCTTCTGCTTCCCGCTACTCTTCGAATGATGGCTTTGATCCTTGCCTTCACTTCAAGAATATTGAAGGGCTTGGTGATGTAATCGTCTGCGCCGTAGTCGAGACCGAGGATCTTATCCATGTCCTCTCCCTTCGCGGTGAGCATGATTACGGGAACAGATGAAAACTCTCTTATCTGCTGGAGCACTTCCAGTCCGGAGTGTTTGGGGAGCATCACGTCGAGCAGAATGATATCATATTGGTTTTCATTCGCTTTCTGCAGTGCTTCTTCTCCGTCGTAAGCAGTATCCACTTCGTAGCCGTCCTGCTGAAGACTGAACCGGATCCCCTTGACGATCATTTTTTCATCATCAACCACAAGTACCTTTGTTGCCATTCATTTCTCCTCTCTTTGCCGCTTATATGTCTGCCCGGTATATGAGTGACCGGGTATCATTCCACCGTAATATGATCTTTCATCCTGTCATAGACGGAGCTTCCGATGCCGCTGACGTTCATGATCTCTTCCGTCGCGCCGAATCTGCCGTGGTCTTCCCGGTATTCGATGATCTTCGCCGCCTTGTTCTCCCCGATGCCAGGAAGGGTCATCAGTTCATCAATGCCTGCCGTGTTGATGTTGACCGCTCCGGACGAAGGGGCCTGCCTGCCTTGAGAAGCGCTTCCAGAGCCCTGCAGGCCGGAGATCGATCCGCTTCCGCCGGCCGCATTCCCCGCTTCTCTGAGCGCATCCGCTTCTTCCCTGGTCGGGATCTCCACCCTCTCCGTGTCTGTCACATACTGCGCCTGATTGACATAATTGGTGTCTGCGTCACCGCTGTATCCGCCGGCCGCATTCACGGCGTCGATCACGCGGGCTCCTTCCGGAAGCTCATATACGCCTTCCCTATTCACGGCGCCGCACACAAAAACACAGATCAGCCGCGGTTCCGCATCCGCCTCTGCTCGCTCCGCATTTTCTGCGGGGTCAGCCGATTCAGGCGGCCTGCCGGACGGTCCGGTTTCTCCGCTGTCTGAACGTATTGCCGGAACAAAGACCGCTTCTTTCTCCCTGCCGCAGCCCGTTCCCAAAAGAGCCGCCGCAGCCAGCACTGCATATATTACAATTTCCGTCCTTGTTATTAAAGAAAATATAAAACGAGATTGCATAGTTGTCCCTCCGAAAACAAAGAGACCCGCTATGCGACAACATTATTGTAATCATTGGCGTAATATTTTACAAGAATAAATCCCGCATCGGCAGCGTTTTTTTGCCGATGCGGGATTGATGATCATACAAAATATAGTAATATTATGCGTTCTGCATACAATATGCGTGATTATCAGCGCAATGACTGACAAAGCCGCGCATGTATTTACGCGGTCTCGCCCTCGATGGCGCGGCCAAGAACAGCTGCCATTTCGTCGATCTCCTTCTCCGTAATGACCAGCGGCGGCAGGATTCGGATGATATCGGAGCCGGCGTTGATCAGGATCAGTCCCTGGTCCATGGCTCTTGCGATCACGCCCTTCACGGGTCCCCTGCAGACAATGCCCTGCATGAAACCGCGGCCTCGCCTGAGCTCACAGAAGTCATATTTGCTGACCAGCTCATCCAGCTTTTTCTCAAGATAGGGCGCTGTCTTATTCACATGATCCGTGATCCCCAGCGTCTCGTACTGGTCCAGGACAGCGTTGACAGCCGCGCAGGCCAGCGGATTGCCGCCGTATGTCGTCCCGTGGTCTCCGGCTGTCAGGGAGTTGTCGGCGACTTTCTGCGTCATCATGAAGGCGCCGACGGGCACGCCGCAGCCCAGCGCTTTGGCGGATGTCATGATATCGGGCTTGATGCCGAACTTCTGCCAGGCGAACATATAGCCCGTTCGGCCCATTCCGCACTGAACCTCGTCGAAGATCAGGAGGATGTCCTTCTCATCACAGAGTTTCCTTACGTTCTGCAGGAATATCTCCTGCGCGGGGACGATCCCGCCCTCGCCCTGGACCACCTCCATGATGATGGCGCAGGTCTTGTCCGTGACAGCGTTCACAACGCTCTCATAGTCATTCATTATGGCAAATCGTGCCTCGCAGGGCATCGCGCCGAATGCTTCGCGGTAGTGACTGTTGCCGGTCACCGAGAGCGCGCCGTATGTGCGCCCGTGGAAGGAGTGCTCCAGCGCCACCACCTGGTGGTCGGATGCGCCGTCCTTATTGTAGGCGTATTTGATCGCCGCTTTCAGCGCTCCCTCGACGGCCTCCGCTCCCGAATTGGCAAAAAATACTCTGTCCATTCCGCTGATCTCTTTGAGCCTGTGGGCCGCCGTGATCGCCGGGACATTGTAGAAGTAATTGGAGGTGTGCAGTATTTTGCCGATCTGCTGCTCAAGCGCTTTGTTGTAGTATTCGTTATTGTATCCCAGTGCAAATACGCCGATCCCGGACATGAAATCCAGATATTTCTTTCCCTCTGTGTCATAGAGGTATACGCCCTCGCCGTGGTCGAGCACCACCTGGTAGCGGTTATATGTGTGGAGGAGGTCCTTCTCCGCCTGGTCGATCAACGCCTTCATTGTCATATTCTTATCACTCATCCTGTTCCTCCCTCCATATGCGCGTCATCCGGATCTGTCTCAGTTCATGTCCGTGTCAGTCTTTAAGTGGAACATCGTTCCGATACCCTTTTCCGTGAAGAACTCCAGCAGCATGCTGTGCGGGATCCTTCCGTCCAGGATATGCACTCTGTGGACGCCCCCTCTGACCGCCTGTGTGCAGTTGGCCAGCTTGGGGAGCATGCCGCCGCCGATGATGCCCTCATCGATCAGGGCCTCCGCTTCCGTGATCGTGATCCTGGGGATAAAGGAATCCGGGTCATTGATGTCGCGGTAGAGGCCTGCGATATCCGTCAGGTATACCAGCTTGTCCGCCTTCACCGCTCTTGCGATCGCACTTGCCGCCTCATCCGCGTTGATGTTGTAAGTGTCAAAGTTTTCGTCCATGCCGATGGGCGCCACGATGGGCAGATAGTCGTTGTCGAGCATGTCATACAGGATCTTGGGCTTCACGCCGCACACCTCGCCGACAAAGCCGATGTCCTTGCCATCGGAGTACTTCTTGGTAACGGTCAGAAGTCTCCCGTCTTTTCCGCTGATCCCGACCGCCTTGACGCCCAGCTCCTCCACGAGGCGCACCAGATTCTTGTTGACCCTGCCCAGCACCATCTCGGCGATCTCCATCGTCTCCTCGTCCGTGACGCGCAGACCGTTGACGAAAGCAGCTTCCTTGCCGCTCTTTTCGACCCACTTGCTGATGGCCTTGCCGCCGCCATGCACGATGATTGGCTTGAAGCCGACCAGCTTTAAGAGCGTGACATCCTTGATCACATTTCTCTGCAGCTCCTCATTGTTCATGGCGCTTCCGCCGTACTTGATCACCACGATCTTGCGGTTGAATTTCTGTATATAAGGCAGCGCCTCGATCAGTACCGAGGCCTTGCGCTGCGCTTCGCTCTGTTCGCGATTCAGGTATGTCTCCATGTTCTTTCTTCTCTCCTTGTGATAGTTTGTCCCGCCAGCAGCCGGGCTTTCCGGTCAGCTTCTGTAATCTGCGTTGATCTTCACATAATCGTATGTGAGATCACATCCCCAGGCCGTCGCTTCCGCTTCGCCCATATGCATGTCCGCCAGAATATGCACTTTCTCGCCGGAGAGCAGCTCTGTCGCTTTCTCTTCGCTGTAATCGGCGGCGCTTCCGTTTGTAAAAATAAGAAGCTTCTCCTCTCCCTCGCCAAAATAGAGATCACACTTGTCCGGATCAAACTGCACGCCAGAATAGCCCAGGGCGCACAGCACTCTTCCCCAGTTGGCATCTCTTCCGAACACCGCCGCTTTGGTGAGGCTGGAAGTGATCACGCTCTTGGCCAGGATCCTGGCGTTGGCCAGTGTGTCAGCGTGAATGACCCTGGTCTCGATCAGTTTGGTGCAGCCCTCTCCGTCGCCGGCCATCTTCATGGCCAGTTCCCGGCAGACTGCCCGGAGTGCCTCATAAAAGGCTCTGTAGTCATCGCTGTCCTCGTCGCGGATCACATCGTTGCCGGCCAGCCCGTTGGCCAGTACCAGCAATGTATCGTTAGTAGACGTGTCGCCGTCCACGGAGATCATGTTGAAAGTCTCCTGCACGATCTCGCTGAGTGCCTTCTGAAGCAGGGCCTTCTCAATGGCCGCGTCCGTCGTCACATAGGAGAGCATGGTGCACATATTGGGATGGATCATGCCGGATCCCTTAGCCATTCCGCCGATCACCGCTTTTCCGGAGCCCAGTTCAAATTCGTATGCTGTCTCCTTGTGGACCGTGTCGGTCGTCATGATCGCCTTGGCGGCTTCCGTTCCCGCTTCGATACCCGTGCGTTTGGCGGCTGAGAGCATCCGGACGCCGTTCCGGATCCTGTCTATGGGAAGCTGGAATCCGATCACGCCGGTGGAGCCGACCAGAACAGTGTTCTCATCGATCCTCAGGCAGGCGGAAGCCTCCTGTGCCGTCTGCCGGCAGTATTCCATTCCTTCCTCTCCCGTGCAGGCGTTGGCAATGCCGGAATTGACGATGACGGCGTGGGCGGGCGCTCCGCTCAGTACCAGGTTCCTGTCCCAGATCACAGGCGCAGCCTTGACGACATTGGTCGTAAATGTTCCCGCCGTGACACAGGGCGCTTTGCTAAATACCAGCGCCATATCTGTTCTTCCTTTATATTTGATATTGGCTGCGGCGGAGGCCGCTTCGAACCCCTGCGCGGCGGTCACGCCTCCCTCGATCTTCTTCATCCTCATTCCTCCGTTTCATTTTCTATAAATCTGGTGATATTTGCCTCGTTGAGTACAAACTCGTAGTAGTTGCAGTCCGGCCTGCATGTCCAGCCGATCTGTTTCCAGAAAGCGTTTCCCGCGTCGTTCTTCGTAAAAGCGATCAGCGCGATCTTGTTGATCTGCTGTTCCTTAAGGGCATTCATGCAGTAGACCACCATTTTGGTGCCGATCCCCTGCCTTCTGCAGGATTTGGACACACATACATGATAAAAGCTTGCCTGCCTTCCGTCATGCCCGCAGAGGATCGATCCCACGATCCTGTCTCCCTTTTGGGCTACAACGCTTGTACTGGGATTTCTCTTAATGAACCTCTCCACATCTTCCCTGGAATCGTCAATGCTCCTGATCGCAAAACCCTTGATGCTCATCCAGAGCTTACTTACTTTATCATAATCCTCCGGCAGCATCGCCCGGATCAAAAGATCTTCCATATTCCCTCTGTATCTTTCCTATTTAAATGCATCAAAACTGATAATAGCACACTTTTATATTTAATAAAGTATAAATTTTCAATTGACGCCTTTTACCTATATTCGTTATTATGCATCTTTTATGCATTATAATCGTATATTATACATATTTCAATGCATATTTTTCATTTTTTATCCAATTATATTCAGAATTGCTATTGCAATTCATAACGCGCTGATGTATAGTACACAGATGTAAGAACTGCTTACGGACCAAAACAGCAATGAATATATAGAAATGGAGGAACATCAAATGTCCGAACAGAAAGAAAAAGTGATCCTCGCTTACAGCGGCGGCCTTGACACAACAGCCATCATTCCCTGGCTCAAAGAGAACTACAACTTCGATGTCATCTGCGTATGCATCGACTGCGGCCAGGAGGAGGAGCTCAATCACCTCGAGGAGCGCGCCAAGTACTGCGGAGCCTCCAAGCTGTATATTCTGGACGTAAATGACGAATTTGCAGAGGAATACATCGTTCCCTGCGTACAGGCGCATGCCGTATATGAGAACAAGTACCTGCTGGGCACTTCCATGGCCCGCCCGCTGATCGCTAAGAAGCTGGTCGAGATCGCCCGCAAGGAAGGCGCAACGACGATCTGCCACGGCGCGACCGGCAAAGGAAACGACCAGATCCGTTTTGAGCTCGGCATCAAGGCGCTGGCACCCGATCTCCGCATCATCGCTGCATGGCGCAGCGACAAGTGGAACATGGACTCCCGCGAGTCCGAGATCGCATTCTGCAAGAAGCACGGCATCGATCTCCCCTTCTCCGCAGACAGCAGTTACAGCCGCGACCGCAATCTCTGGCACATCAGCCACGAAGGCCTGGAGCTGGAGGATCCTTCCCTGATGCCCAACTATGACCACCTCCTGGTCCTGAGTGTCACACCCATGAAGGCCCCCGATGAGATCACCTATGTGACCATGACCTTCGAGCAGGGCGTTCCCAAGAGCGTCAACGGCGTCGAGATGAAGGTCGCCGACATCATCCGCACCCTCAATAAGCTGGGCGGCGAGAACGGCATCGGCATCATCGACATCGTGGAGAACCGCGTCGTCGGCATGAAGTCCCGCGGCGTCTATGAGACGCCCGGCGGAACCATCCTCATGGAGGCCCATCAGCAGCTCGAAGAACTTGTCCTGGACCGCAAGACCTACGAGGTCAAGGATGAGATCGGCCACAAGTTTGCCAGCCTGGTCTACGAAGGCAAGTGGTTCTCTCCTCTTCGCGAGGCGGAGCAGGCCTTTATCGAGTCCACGCAGAAGTATGTGACCGGCGAAGTCAAATTCGGTCTCTACAAAGGCAACATCATCAAGGCGGGGACCACGTCTCCCTACAGCCTCTACAATGAGAGTCTGGCCTCCTTCACGACCGGTGATCTCTATGATCACCATGACGCAGAGGGCTTCATCAACCTCTTCGGTCTTCCGGAGAAGGTGCGCGCGATGAAGATGCAGGAAGCAGGCGTTCTGGATAAGGGCTGATCCTATAGCGGAATACTTCCGCACACCGCTCTTTTGAACAAATATCGGAACGGATGCGCCGGCGCATCCTGCGGGTCCCGACTTGGGGCCCGGCGGGATGTACCGGCGCATCTTTATATCCGGCCGCCAAATTCTACTTGCATGTCCAAACTGAACCCTATACAATAGACCTCAGGAATTTCGGAAAGGAGGTCTTCATGAATACAAGAACAATGCTCATACTGTATTTTCTCATCTTGAACCTGATCGGCCTTTCCGCAATGGTCATAGATAAGATACTTGCTATGGAGCGCCGATTCCGCATTCCGGAATCCGTGCTCTTTATTCTTGCGTTTCTGGGCGGAGCGGCCGGATGCACGGCCGGCATGCTCATCTTCCACAACAAGAACCGAAAGCCGGCATTCCGCTATGGACTTCCCTTGATCCTGATCCTTCAGATCACGGCGTGGATCGCTCTGCACGTCGGTACATCCAGGATCATATACCTGTAAGATACATTGAGTTTGCACGCGAGATACACGGGAGACAGCAATGAGAGCATTCAGAGTCACCGAAACAGGCAATTTCATGACGAAGCTTCTGTCCGGCAGGTCATTTGACTCCTTTTTGCTGGAAGAGGCTTCTCTTACTATGCAGGTGAGCTGGCATCTCGACGGGAGGATCAATAAGAACTTCTATTCCGATGAGGAATGGGAGGACAGCGCGCTTCACCCCTATCCGCTCACGGCCTGGTCAGAGGTGCGCGGACATCTGCGCGAGCTGATCCGGGGCAAAAAAGCGCCGGCGTCACTCTCCATCATCCTGCAGGCCAGACCGGAGACCGTGGAGAGCATCTTAAAGAGGGAAGGCTTTTCACAGCTGGCGGAAGCGATCGGCGCAATGGTCCTGAACATCCGCTACGACGGATCGGAAGTCACGCTTGTCTCCGCCATCTCGCTCAAGCATTTTACCATGGACAAAAACGCGGACAGAATATGGGATGATACCATGGAACACTATCTCATCAGCCGTGAGATCTCATTTGAAGTTATGACCTGACGCCTGCGGGCGCCCCTTCAGGTCTTAAAATGAATTAAGAAGCAGTGAACAGATCAGATATTCATTAAGAAAGGAATCACAATGCGACACTGTCTCTCACCACTTGATTTCACAACACAGGAACTGGAACAGCTCTTTGATCTTGCCGCCGATATTGAAAAGGATCCCGGCAAATATGCGCATGCATGCGACGGGCGCAAGATCGCCACGCTCTTCTATGAGCCCAGCACCAGGACAAGGCTGAGCTTCGAGGCCGCCATGATGAATCTGGGCGGCAAAGCACTTGGCTTTGCCGGCGCGGCCCAATCCTCTGCCGCCAAGGGCGAAAGCGTCGCGGATACGATCCGCGTCGTCTCCTGCTTCGCCGACATCGCGGCTATCCGGCACAACAAGGAAGGCGCCGCCGCCGTAGCGGCACAGTTCTCCAATATTCCCGTGATCAACGCCGGAGACGGCGGACACGAACATCCCACCCAGACCCTTCTGGATATGATGACCATCCGTCAGCTCAAGGGCCGCCTCAATCACTTTACCATCGGCATCTGCGGCGATCTCAAATTCGGCCGCACCGTGCACTCCCTGGTCAAGACCATGGCCCGCTACGATGACATCCACTTTGTCTTCATCTCTCCGCCGGAACTGCGGGTGCCGGACTATATCACTGACCTCTTGGAGGAGAAGGGATATACTTATGAGGAGTGCATCAAGCTCGAGGACGTGATCACCAAGCTCGATCTGCTCTACATGACCCGTGTACAGAGAGAGCGCTTCTTCAACGAGGAGGACTACATCCGCTTGAAGGACTTCTATGTTTTGAACAAGAAGCTGATGCGCCGCGCCAAGAACGACATGTATGTGCTTCACCCCCTGCCCCGCGTAAACGAAATCTCCGTCGAGATCGACAAGGATCCGCGGGCCGCCTATTTCAAGCAGGTTCAGTACGGAGTCTATGTCCGCATGGCTCTGATCCTGACTCTCCTTGATATTCACGTCGACTGATATTCTGCCGCTGCACAGCCGCTGCTTACATGCAAGGAGGAAAGGAATGCTGAACGTAGGAAAAATCGAAGAAGGAATCGTCCTGGACCACATCGAAGCGGGAAAGGCCATGCTGATCTATCACTACCTTCATCTCGACAAAGAGGACTACCAGGTCGCGATCATCAAGAACGCCCGCAGCAATGAGCTGGGACGAAAGGACATTCTCAAAGTGGAATGCGACCCGGATGCGCTCAATCTCGACGCCGTCGCTTTTATCGACCCCGACATCACCGTCAATGTGATCAAAGGCGGCGAGATCGTGGAGAAGAAAAGGATGACCTCTCCCAAGGAGATCAAGGGTGTCCTCAAGTGCCACAACCCCAGATGCATCTCCTCTGTGGAGCAGGAGCTCCCCCACATCTTCTATTTGGCGGACGCCAAGCGGGGGATCTACCGCTGCCGCTACTGCGAGGAGAAATACTCGGAGGGCGAGCGGGAAAAATGGTTCCGCTGAAGAGGACGAATGTATGGCATATGATATGGATCACAATCATCTCCGCTTCCTGCAGTGCGCATGCCGCTTCACAGAGGAAAACGTGGTCCTGAACAAGGTCCTGGGATACAAGATTCACGGGGAGAAGCACACATTTCTGGAGGATTACTGAGTAGAACTATTATTTCAGCCGTTATATAGAGCGGGTGCATCATGCTGATCGATCAGCATGATGCACCCGCCTTTTTCAGTTCATGATACAGCCTCGAGATCGGCAGTCCCACGACGTTATAATAGCACCCCCGGATGCCCCGGATATAGATCCCGAAACTTCCCTGGATACCGTATGCGCCTGCCTTGTCATAAGGCTCTTCCGTATCGATATAGGCTTCAATCTCTTCCTTCGTCATCTCACAGACATCCACATCCGTTCGCTCGTGAAAGGTTGCGGTCCTGATATTTCCTTCTGCGTCTTTGACGATCAGTGTGACCCCGGTGTAAACCTGGTGCACATTTCCCTGCAGCATTTCGATCATCCTTCGCGCATCGCTATGGTCTGCAGGTTTCCCGAGGATGCGGTGATCTGCCGCCACGACAGTATCCGCCCCGATCACCACGCTGAAGTCCTTGACAGACTCTGTCCCTTCCAATATCCTGCCGGCCACTTCCTTCGCCTTCTGTAGAGACAGCTCTTCCACGACTTCCGCGGGATGCGAGGTTGTAATGACTTCTTCTCCCCGGGAAGGGATCACCGTAAATGCAAATCCGGCCTGACGGAGAAGCTCGCTTCTTCTTGGCGAAGCAGATGCCAATATGATTCGGTCCATAATCGTATACCTCTTTTGTGATCTGTATTACCTAAACTGCGTAAACAAGTTTAATTCATCTGACCGCAAACCTCAAGTCTCACCGGATCATGTGTGAACGACCCACCGCCTGCGCATATCGCTAAGAGGCGGGGGCTTCGTGCCGCTTACGCGGTCACAGGGCAGACACCTGCCCGCTGTCCCGTTTGAACGGGATTACTTGTGTTTCTTCTGCGGCTGGCACGCAGGATATCTTTATAGGTCACAGCCTTCACTGTTCCGTACAGATACCCGCAGTCCATTCCTTCCGGGAAGATCCGCCTGTCATATTTTCTTCCTGTGTTGGCGGCTCCGTTGATATCAGCGTTCATGACCTTTCCATCATCCTGAAGGTACAGGCCACGCTTTATCCTCTTTCCGGTGAAAGATACGCTTTCCGCATCTCCTTTTCCGTATGTCGGGATATAGTCCCTGTTCCCGAAGCAGGCTTTGGAAGTATAGCTTTCTTCCTGGAGGATGACCCGGATTCCGTACCGCACACAGACTGTCTGTAGGATACAGCGGAACCTCGCGAATGGAATCTGCACAAAGGACTGGTTGGTCTTCCTTCCAAGGTTTATGTCCTGTTTCTGGCCTTTGTTGTAACCGATGATGAGATAGGAAAGGCCCCTCTCCTTCATCGTCCGGCAGATATAGTGGGCATACTTGTAGAATGTATCCC
>CACXGR010000259.1 GCA_902767235.1 uncultured Lachnospiraceae bacterium
CTCAACACAAAGACGGGCAGCCTTCTTAACTGCATCCCTTCCATGATGCGATACACAAAGTGCCTGGATATCCGCATTCTCGCGAATGGCCAGCCGATCAAACCGGCCAAAGAAGTTGTCGTTCGCATCCTGCTTAAGGATATCGATGAGATTGGCGCGGAAAACCAGCTCAAAATAGTGCGCTTTGCAGACGAAAACGCGGATCCTGAGATCGTGGAGGCGGTTATTTCTGAAGGAGAGTTGGAGATTCCTGCACAGACGGAGCCGGAGAATCCAGCCGGAGGCACGCCCGAGAGCACAACACCGGGAACACCGGCAGCCGATACTACTACCCCTGGCGGAACAGCGCCCGGAACCGACAACAGCAGCACCACAAATACAGGAAATCCGGCAGACAAGGTACAGACGCCGCCGACCGCGGCGCCGGAACAGACGCCGTCGACCGCGGTACCGGAACAGACGCCGTCAACCGCGGCACCGGAACCGACCCCTGCGCCAGCGGCGCCGGAACCGACCCCGGTTCTGCCTGCAATTGAGCGCGGCATGATCGCCGAGTTTGAGACAGATACCATGGCGCTCTACGAGGCGGCAGTTGTGCCGGCCAAAAAGGACACCTACGGTGAATTTGTGCTCTCAGATTTCTCTGAGGATCTGGAGATCGCCTATGACGAGGCGGGCGGTCTTTTGGAGGTCAAGAAGGGGAGCATGCGTATTTCCAGTGCGGAGGGCAGTTCCCACACGCACAGGATCCTTCTTTCCGGGGACTGCAGGATCGAGATCGCCTCTCTGACGATCACTTCCCCGTCGGGAGGAGCGGCCATCACGGCTGCCCCCGGCGTGACAGCCGAGATCGTACTGGGAGACGGGTCCTACAATGAACTGAGCGGAGCGGACAGATATGCCGGTATCGAGGCCGGATCGACGAGCGGTGAAGACGACGGAGCCGGTGGGACCGCTTGTACTTTGACGATCAGCGGCGGCGGTTCGCTCAAGGCGACCGGCGGGCGCGGATCAGCCGGCATCGGAGGCAGCCTGAACGGCCCCCGCAGATTCGGAAATATAACGATCTCGTCCGGCGATATCACTGCCGTAGGCTCAGAGGGCGGCGCGGGGATCGGAAGTGCGGGAGCGGACGAAGAGGAAGCTGCCGAAACGGAAACCGCAGAAACAGGCGAAACGGGGACCACGCAATCGGAGACCGCAGAGGTGGAAGAACCGGAGGAAAGCGGCGCTGGTGTGCTGCGCTTTGAGGGCGGAAACATCACAGCGGACGGCAACGGCGGCGGCGCCGGGATCGGTGGCGGAGCCGGGATGGACAGCGGGGAGATCGTCCTGGCGGGCGCCCGCATCGTGCATGCCAAAGGCAGAGAAGGCGGCGCGGGGATCGGCGGCGGAAGAGGGACGGAGGCGTCCTTTGGAAACGGGGAACAGAAAGCGGGGCAGTATTTTGCCAAAGTAGAGATCGCCGGAGGATCCGTCGACGAGGCAGTGTCCGAGTGGCTCGGAGCCGGGATCGGCGGCGGATGCGGAATGGACGCTGTCGTGGAGATCACCGGCGGCACGATCAAGCTGGCCCAGGGCGGCAGCGGAGATAACGGTGCGCTGTACCAGGGAGCGCCGGGGATCGGCGGCGGTTACATGGGAAATGCGCAGGTCACCATCGGCGGTGAAGGGCACATTGTCAAGGCAGTGGGCGGCACCGGCGCGCCCGGGATCGGAAACGGATCGGCGGCCAACGGCGACAACAGAAGTGAACAGCAGGTGATCACAGGAGAGGACGCCTGCGTCCGGATCGAGGGCGGAACCATCGATCTGGCCAGCGGCGGCCAGTACGGCGCAGGCATCGGGACCGGAAACGGCGCGGAGCACTGCAGGGTTTCGATCCTTGGCGGAAAGGTCAATGCGGCCGGCTACATGAGCTCGGAGAAGGAAATGTCCGGCGGCGCCGGGATCGGCTCCGGTATAGGGAGGTCCGAGGGACTGAAGTATGGTGCGGACACATCGGCGGAGATCGAGATCTCGGGCGGCAGCGTCACGGCGACCGGCGGCTGGGGAGCTGCAGGGATCGGATCGGGCGCCGGCAATGTGAGGGCGGAGAAGGTCGGCATTTCAGCGGACGCCGAGATCCATGCCTACAGCGACGGAACGAAATTTGCACTGGATACCAAGAGCGGCAGCGACAAGGGAACGGCCTCGGATACGGCAGGGAGGGCGCTGGAAGGTGTCTTTCAGGGGACTTTTGTCCGGCTGGCCAACAGGAAGTTTGAGGGACTTACCGTGTCGGTGACGGGCATGCGCGGCGGAGAAGTGCAGGACGACCACAAGGCCAGTCTGCCTGAGGGGTATCGATCTTTTGCCCTGTCGGTGGACGGAATGGAGAGCGGCGCGGATAACAGTTACAGAGTCAGATCCGGAAACGACATGTTCGCATCCGCAGTGCTTGAGACGGAGATCCCGGCGCAGTTCGACCAGAGCGGACACCGGTTTTATGTGGAGAACGGCGGATTCGGTGACTTCTTCTACCTGTCGCCGGCCGTGGTGATGAGCGCCACAAAGGTCTGGGTGGAAGAGGACGGCAGAACGGACAAGCGCCGGGATGTGGAGCTGAGCCTTGTGGATGACAAAGGCAATGTGATCGCGGGCGCCACGATCCGAAAGGACGCCGGAGAGAGCGGCGCGGCCATCTACAGGAACTTTGCCGACGCGGCGGAGTACCCCGCGGCTGTGGCACTGCCGGATCCGGAGACCCAGGAGGAACTGCTCCTTGCGAATACGGCCTCCGCGGATGCGGCGATGTCGATCGTCTTTGATGACCTGGTCAAGTACGACGCGTCCGGGGACAACGCCATTGAGTACGCCATCGAGGAGACATCGATCCCGCAGTACCGGGCGGCCTATGTGACGGGCGGCACCCACATGACGATCACCAACACGAAGGAATCCTGTCATCTGACCGTCGCCAATGTGAACGCCGGCGATTCAGACCGGAAGATCACCGGCGCCGTCTTTAAGCTGGAGATCAAAGGGGAGGACGGAAACTATTCGGCCTTTACCGGAGACGAGGCGCTGGAGGACGGGCAGTTCACGGTGGCGGAGGACGCGGGCTATACGGTATATGACCTGGTCCCCGGAGAGTATCTGCTCACGGAGACCGCGGCGCCCCAGGGCTACAAGCGGATGACCGATCAGATCACTTTTACGGTTAACAAAGATCTGAGCATCAACGCCAGAGAGATCGATCAGGTGATCCAGGACTTCGAAAATATGACCTTCATGGTCAGAAATGAAGAGGGATCGGACATTCCGCTATGGAAGCGGCCGGAGGCATTCAAATTCTATCTTGTCGGCGCAGCTGTACTTGCGGCGATCATCACACTGCTGGCTGCGGGCAGGATCATGAGATCCAGATAGGCAGTACAAGGGCAAAACATCAAAACTGCGCAGGTTTCGCGCACATGTAACAGGGAATGAGAGTGATGCGTATGAAAAGCGATATCAGGGAACAAGACAAAGACAAGCCCTACCGGATCATGGTGGAATACGTCCGAAACGGCGTCATCAGAGGGGAACTGCATCCGGGGGACAGACTCGCCGGCGAGCGTGAGCTGGCCGAACAGCTTGGCATCAGCCGCAATTCCGTGCGGGAAGGCCTGAGGATCCTCGAGAACATGGGCGTGACAACGTCGCAGCACGGGGCGGGACACTATATTTCTCTGAATTTTGACGAGCCCATGACGGAGATGCTGTCGCTGATCTATACGATGAAGGAGATGGGACGGGACGACCTGACCCAGTTCCGCTACTGCCTGGAGAGAGAGGCGATGTATATGGCCGTGGACCACGCGTCGGAGCAGCAGAAGAGCCTGATCGGCAGTCATCTGGAGGCACTGCTGCGGGCCGATACGGAAAAGGACCGCTATGAACACGACATGGCGCTGCACATGACGCTGATCGAGGCGTCCCGCAACGACTACCTGATCACGACCTACCGGGCCCTGACCAATGTCATCGAGGACTACATCCCGGTCTTCAGAGGAAAGATCATCGAAGGCATGCGGAGCAACGACAAGCTGGAGGACGCGCATCGGATGCTTGTCAAGGGAGTGGTAGACAGTGACCTGCACACGGGGCTGGACGGCCTTGAACGGCACTTTGAATATATCAGACAATTTAAA
>CACXGR010000260.1 GCA_902767235.1 uncultured Lachnospiraceae bacterium
ACCTGGTTGTCATAAGTTCCGTCCACGAGCAGAGCGGGATCGGAGTACTTGTTCATCATGCCTACGAATGCCGCAAATTTGGTCATTCTGTCTTTGTCGATCTTGCCGCCGTCATTGAGCATATCAATGTAGGTGGTGTCGTCCTGTGCAAGACCTGCGTCCAGATACTGTGCGAATACGTGGGTACCGGAGGACCAGCCGAGGTTTGCGGGCTCTGCGCACCAGCCGAATACGGCGGTAAGGCCGAGCTCATCCTTCTTGCTGTCGATGGTCTCGACTGCTGTCTGCCATGCTGCGGGGCTTGTCAGACTTGCGGGATCAACGCCTGCCTTCTGCAGGATATCAGCGTTGTATGCCAGAGCGGTCGCTTCTACTGTGTAAGGGAAGCCGATGGTGCCCATTTTCTCGTCGACCAGCTCATAATCTGTGTCGTTTGTCCAAGCCTCGCCGGACAGGTCAGCCAGAAGGCCGTCCCAGTTTGCTGCCTGGTTTGCCTCGATAACAAAAATGTCGGGCATGTTGTCAGCCTGATACATCTTCTTGAGCTCGTCGGATGCGTTCGTGTCGCCGCCGATGGTCTCGATCGTGACAACATTTCCTGTCTCTTCCTGATACTTCGCGGCGAGATCCTTAAGCTGTGTGTCGATCTCGGGCTTGCCGTTCAGAAGACGGATGCCTTCTCCGCTTGCTGCTGCAGCGTCAGCTGCCGCGGTCGTTCCGCCTTCAGCCGGTGCAGAGCTGCTCGAAGAAGCACCGCCGCCGCATGCCATAAGGCTTGCAGCCATTGCAGTGGCGAGTGCTGCTGCTAAGATTTTCTTTTTCATGGTTTCCTCCTTGTTGAAATAAACTATTGTTCCCTGCGCCGCCTTTAGTACTTTCTTATATACTTTAGCGCATAAGTTTACATTAGAATTGTATCATTTATCGAAAAATTGACAAGCTCTTTTTCCTTTTTTCCGTGCCATTTTCATTAAAACCGTCATTTTTCATCAATTTCCACAATTCTATTTGTGATGTTTGTGCAACGATTTCATCCCCTCTATTTCACTTAAACGTTTTCTCCGCGATCTCACCGGTGAAGGCGCACAGCTCCTCCAGCGCCATTCCGCGGGAAGCTTTGAAGAGAAAGGCCGTGTCGGGACCTATGAGCTCCTCCAGCACCCTCTTTGCTTCTTCCTTGTCTGTACAGGGGCGGACGTCCGCCATATCTCCCTCCAGAGCAGCCTCCGCGAGCCACCCCGCGCGCGTGCCGACAGTGACCAGCGTGTCGATCGGCAGCGCCGCCGCATATTCGCCCACCTGGCGGTGAAGCTTCTCGGCATAGGGCTCCAGCTCCAGCATATCCCCGACAACGGCCACTTTGCGCGCCGCCGGCGCATTGGCCAGTATCCCGAGCGCCGCCTTCATCGACTGCGGATTTGCGTTGTATGTGTCGTTGTATAGGAGGATCCCGTCCGCAAGCTTCTCGACGGCCATGCGCATGCCGGTCGCCTTGAAGTTCCGGATCCCTGATGCGATCTCCTCATCCGTCAGGCCAAAATACTGCCCCACCGCAGCCGCCGTCATCGCCGGGTAGATCATGTGTCTGCCGGGGCTCGGGATCTCAAGAGGAAAAGTCCCTGCAGGCGTCTTCGCATCACAGCGCACCTGATCGGCCAGATCGTCCCGGATCCGCACCGCTCTGTAGTCACAGGCGTCGGATTCGCCCGCCCAGTGGAAAGTGAAGCCGCCCGCGTCGATGTCGGCATACATTTGGGCAAATGCTCCTTCTGAAGCAGTGCCGCTCTCCAGGTCTGCACCTGCGGGATCCGCCACTCTCTCCGCGCCCGGGCGGAGTGTCGCAAGGAGCGCATCGTCTCCGTTGAGGATGGCAGTGCCGCCCTTTTTCAGTCCGCGGAAGATCTCGCACTTGGCGCGCAGGATATTCTCCCTGCTGCCCAGATTCCCGATGTGTGCGTCGCCGACATTTGTGATGACCGCGACGTCGGGCTGTGCGATGCGGACCAGATAGTCGATCTCCCCCAGGTGGTTCATGCCCATCTCCAGGACCGCGATCTCGTCATCCGCGTTCAGGCGCAGCACCGTCATCGGAAGGCCGAGATGATTGTTGAGATTGCCCGCTGTCTTCAGCGTTCTGTATTTAGTCGAAAGGACGGCGGCGATCATATCCTTGGTCGTGGTCTTTCCCACGCTCCCGGTCACGGCTACCACCGGGATCCCCAGTTTGCGGCGGTAATAAGCCGCCAGGTCGCCCATGGCCTTGGCCGTATCGGGCACCAGGACGCAGAATTTTCCTGCCGGTATAGTTTCGGGCGCTCTGCTGACAAGACATCCCTCCGCGCCTGCCTGCATGGCGCCGGGCACAAAGCGGTGCGCGTCCATGCGCTCGCCGACGATGGCGACAAAAAGGTCGCCCGCCGCCGCTTTTCTGCTGTCCGTCTGCACGTTGACAACGAATACTCTCTCCGGGTCCGCATCGCCCAGAAGCTGTCCGCCGACTGCCTTCAGGATCTCTTTTACATAAATCTTCTCCATATTTTGCCTCACTGCCGTTCTGTTATCGGTCGATCGCATCCTTCACGATGATCTCGCACAGTTCCTCGTAAGAGATCCCCACCGCCGCCGCCTCCTGGGGCACCAGGCTCGTGGGCGTCATGCCGGGCAGCGTATTCACCTCCAGGAACCAGGCGTTGTCATATTTGTCCACGATAAAATCACTGCGGGAATACGTGCGCAGTCCCAGAATACTGTGGACCTTGAGCGCCATATCGCCCATCTGCTTCTCCACTTCCGGCGTGCAGCGGCCGGGGCAGATCTCCTCGGTCGCACCCGCCTTATACTTGTTCTCATAATTGTAGAAATCGACCTTGGGGACAATCTCGACGGAGGGAAGCGCTCTGTCTCCCAGGACCGCGCAGGTGAACTCCCTGCCCTCGATCATCTGCTCCACCAGGATGTCCGGGCCGAATCCCAGGCACTTCTCCACAGCGGGGCGGACCGCATCCTGGTTTGTGACGATATATACGCCGACGGAGGATCCGCCGGTCGGGGTCTTGATGACGCAGGGCGCCTCGATCTGAGCCGCGATCGCCTCCGCCGACTTCGCCGCGTCATCGCTCCCGGTGATCGCGCCGGCGCGGAAGGTCTTCCAGGCGGGCGTTCTGACGCCCTTGTCCTTCACCATCTCCTTGGTGAGCATCTTGTCCATCGCGATGGCTGCTCCCAGATACCCCGATCCGGTGTACGGGATGCCCAGCATGTCAAATGTCGCCTGCACGCGGCCGTCCTCTCCGTTCATGCCGTGCAGGGCCACGAACACCATATCCGCCAGGCGGCAGATCTCCAGCACCCCTTTGCCGAACAGCGAGGGGCTCTTCCACTTTCTCGACTCCCTGACCGCCGCGAGGTCCGGCGCCGTTCCGTCAAAAGACAGTGCCTTGAGCTCCGGCAGCTCCTCGAAGAGCTTCTCCGGCTCCGTTTCAATATCTTCCAGCCCCATGAACAGATCCACCAGCACTGCCTGATGTCCTCTGCTCCGGAGTGCTCTGCATACTTTTGTCCCTGAAAGAAAAGATATATTTCTCTCCGTGCTGAGTCCTCCGCACAGAACTACGATCTTCATACTGACCTCCTGTTTTCCTAGTGTTTGTTCTCTATACCACTCCGCCCATTATAGCATACCTTACACAGCTCGGCTATGACCCGTGCGCACAGACCGGACACAAGAAAAACCGGACTCTCGCGAGTCCGGTTTTTGCATGATCTCAAATTTGAACCGAAAGCTTATGCCTCCGTCGCCGCCTTCTTGGGCTTTCTGCCCCTTCTTGCGGGGATGTATACCTTCTCCAGGCCCCAGATCTCCTGGGCGTACTGCTCGATGGTCCTGTCAGAGGAGAACTTGCCGACGTTGGCGACGTTCATCATCGCCATGCGCGCCCATCTCTTTGTGTCATTGTAAGCAGCTTCCACTTCTCTCTGGGCTGCCGCATAAGACTCGAAGTCCGCAAGGATGAAGTATCTGTCCGCGCGGTCGTTTCCTCTCCTGGTAAGCAGAGAGTCGTACAGCGGGCGGAACAGGTCCGGATCCTCGGGAGAATAGGTGCCGTCGATCAGCTGAACGAGCACCTTGCGGACGTTCTGGTCCTCGTTGAAGATCCTCATGGGATCATAACCGCCATGGTTCTCATAATTGATGACCTGCTCGGAGGTCAGACCGAAGATGAACGCATTCTCCTCGCCGACTTCCTCGACGATCTCAACGTTCGCGCCGTCCATGGTCCCCAGCGTCACAGCGCCGTTGAGCATGAATTTCATGTTGCCGGTGCCGGAAGCTTCCTTGGAAGCCGTGGAGATCTGCTCGGAGACATCCGCTGCCGCGATGATGATCTCCGCATTGGACACACGGTAGTTCTCGATGAAGACGACTTTGATCTTGTCGTCGATATCGGGATCGTTGTTGATCACATCCGCGACGGAGTTGATCAGCTTGATGGTCAGCTTCGCCGTCTTATAGCCGGCCGCCGCCTTTGCGCCGAAGATGAAGGTCCTCTTCTTAAACTCCATGTTCGGGTTGGCCTTGAGCTGGTTGTAGAGGTACATGACATGCAGGATGTTGAGAAGCTGTCTCTTGTACTCATGCAGTCTCTTGACCTGTACGTCGAAAATAGAGCGGGGATCCACTTCCACGCCGTTGTGCTCGAGGATGTACTTGGCCAGACGGACTTTGTTCTTG
>CACXGR010000261.1 GCA_902767235.1 uncultured Lachnospiraceae bacterium
GGCAACTCCTGCTCCGCCGGTAGGTCCCGCACTTGGACAGCACGGTGTCAACATCATGGAATTCACCAAGCAGTTCAATGCGAAGACGGCTGACAAGGGTGATCTGATCATCCCTGTCGTCATCACTGTCTATTCTGACAGATCTTTCAGTTTCATCACCAAGACTCCGCCGGCAGCGGTCCTTCTCAAGAAGGCAGCGGGCCTGCAGAAGGCATCCGGAGTTCCGAACAAACAGAAGGTAGGTTCTGTTACCAAGGATCAGATCAAAGAGATCGCCGAGCTGAAAATGCCCGATCTCAACGCAGCTTCTCTTGAGGCGGCAATGAGCATGATCGCCGGAACGGCCAGAAGCATGGGAATCACAGTAACGGAGTGAGCTGTCACACAGGAGGAATAGAAGATGAAGCACGGAAAGAAATATGCGGAAGCCGCAAAGCTTATTGACCGCACGAAACTTTATGAGCCCGCTGAGGCGATCGCTCTTGCAAAGAAGACTGCAGTAGCGAAGTTTGATGAAACAGTTGAGATCCACATCCGCACAAGCTGCGACGGCCGTCACGCCGATCAGCAGATCCGCGGCGCAGTAGTACTTCCCGCAGGCACCGGTAAGAAGGTCAGAGTTCTGGTCTTCGCTAAGGGCGCCAAGCTGGACGAGGCACAGGCAGCAGGCGCTGATTATGTCGGCGGCCAGGAGCTCCTTCCCAAGATCCAGAAAGAGGGATGGCTTGATTTTGACGTAGTAGTCGCCACACCCGACATGATGAGCGTTGTCGGCCGTCTGGGCCGCATCCTCGGACCTAAGGGACTGATGCCCAACCCCAAGGCCGGCACAGTGACCATGGATGTCACCAAGGCGATCAACGATATCAAGGCAGGTAAGATTGAGTACAGACTGGACAAGTCCAACATCATCCACTGCCCGATCGGCAAGGCTTCCTTCACAGAGGAGCAGCTGGTGCAGAACTATGACGCACTGATGGCAGCGATCGTCAAGGCGAAACCCGCTGCAGTTAAGGGTCAGTATCTCAAGAGCATCACGCTCGCGACCAGCATGGGCCCTGGCGTAAAGGTTGTTGCGAACCGCTATTGAGAAATCTGCATTAGGAATTACGGTTTAACGAAAGACAAAAGGAGTTCGCATTGAACTCCTTTTTCTTTATTTGAGGCGGTGGGAAAATGAAGATGCGCGAAATGAAAGTGTATTTCCTGTATGTTTTGACAGCACTGCTGCTGGCGGGGACGGCAGCTCCTCTGAAGGCAGCTGCATCGACACAGGCGGACCCGGAAAAAGAAGCGGTATCCGAGCAGGGAGCGGGAGGCGCACTGCGGACCTGCAGGGCGGTGATCGGGATGCAGGCGGAGAAGCTCGCCGGCGAGATCGCGGGCAGGGTGCAGGTGCTGCGCGGGGAGCTGGGGAACCCCGACTGGGGCAGCTTCATGATCTCTCGGTCCGGAAGGATCCTGAGAAGATCGCAGGGGAAATGGGTGCTTCCCGAGGAGGAAAAGGAGAGCGGCGAAGACTTTACGATCGTATTCACCGGGGATGTCATCTTTGACCGGGGGCAGAATCCCGGCGCCTCCAGGGCGTGGTCGGATGGGATCCGGGCATGCTTTGATGAGGATTCCTGGAACACCATGCAGGATGCGGATTTCCTGGTAGTCAACAACGAATTCCAGTACACCGACGGGGGAAGCCCGATCCCAAACAAAAAATTTACCTTCCGCTGCCCGCCCGAGACGGCACAGTGGCTCGCGGAAATGGGAACGGACGTGGCGGCCCTGGCCAATAACCATATCTTTGACTACGGCGAAGAGGGACTTCTGGATACCTTTGATACACTGGATGAAATCGGGATCCCCTATTTCGGAGCGGGGCATGATATCGAAGAGGCACAGAAGCCGGTCTACCTGATCGAGGACGGCGTGGTCGTGGCGCTCCTGAACGCGACGGAGATCGAGCGGTATGAGAACTCCGATACCCGCGGAGCGGGGGAAGACACCCCGGGCGTATTCAGATGTCTGGATGACACGGACCTGTGCGACGGGGTGAGGGAGGCCAAGAAACACGCAGACCTCTGTATCGTGTTCGTACACTGGGGGACGGAGCTCATGCCGGCGGCAGAGGAGAGCCAGATCGACAAAGCGCAGGATCTCGCCGATGCGGGAGCGGACCTGATCGTCGGCGCCCATCCCCATATCCTGCAGAATATCAGCTATGAGAACGGTGTCCCCGTATTCTACAGCCTGGGAAACTATTTCTTCAGCGCCTCGACCAGGGACAGCGGCGTGCTCCGGGTCACGGTGGATCCGGGCGAAGCGGCCATCAAGTCGCTGCAGTTCATCCCCATGCAGCAGCGGCAGGGCGTTGTGACGCTCTATGACGGGGAAAAGGAAAGGGTGCTGGACACCATGAGGGACCTGTCTCCCGGCGTGCGTATCGATGAAGACGGATTCTTTACGGAGGAATGAGCCCCAAAAGAGCGGACAGCGGCCGGGCAGCGTCCAAAAACGTCCGGAATATGACAGAAACAGCTTGACAAACGCACACAGCGATGATAAAGTAGCTAAGGTTAAAGCCAAGCCGAAGACAGCAGGTGCCGCAAGGCGTAAAGAGTTTCTGCCTGCCGAGGATGTGGAACAGCGTAGAGACACGGATGACGTGTCTGTGCGAATTTCGATTTTGATCCCCGTCTTCGCGAAGACGGGGTTTTTCTTCGTTTCGGCTCCAAAATCTAAAAGGAGGTAACATAATGGCAAAGGTTGAATTGAAACAGCCGGTCGTCCAGGAAATTTCCGCAGCGATCGACGGTGCGCAGTCTGTGGTACTCGTTGACCACAGAGGTCTGACAGTTCAGCAGGACACAGAGCTCCGCAAACAGCTCCGCGAAGCTGGTGTGACTTATAAGGTATATAAGAACACCATGATGAATTTCGCATTCAAGGGCACGGATTGCGAGGGCCTTTCCGATCTTCTGAACGGTCCCAGTGCACTGGCAGTTTCCAAGGAAGATGCTACAGCTCCCGCGCGTATCCTCTGCGAGTTCGCTAAGAAGGCGGACAAGCTCGAGATCAAGGGCGGCGTTGTAGAAGGCAAGGTGGTAGATCCCGCAGGACTGGCAGAGGTATCCAAGATCCCGACTCGCGAAGTCCTTCTGGGCAGACTGTTCGGCAGCTGGCAGGCACCGATCTCCAGTTTCGCACGCGTCATCAAGCAGATCGCGGAGAAAGACGGAGAGGCAGCTCCTGCAGAGGCCCCTGCAGAGGCATAATACTTCTGCAGAGTATTCTTATTTTAGAAGTTTTATTTCAAACTAATTTACATGGAGGTAAATACAATGGCAAAGTTAACAAATGCTGAGATCATCGATGCGATCA
>CACXGR010000262.1 GCA_902767235.1 uncultured Lachnospiraceae bacterium
GAGAGCGAGAAGACAAAGGGGGAGATCTTTATCTCCCCGGACATTGCGATCTGCGACGACTGCAGGAGAGAACTTGAGGACCCCGGTGACCGCAGATACCTGCATCCCTTCATCAACTGCACCTGCTGCGGCCCCAGGCTCACCATACTGGATGCCCTTCCCTACGACAGGGAGCGGACCAGCATGAAAATGTTCCCCATGTGCCCGGTATGTGAGCGGGAATACCACTCCCCGCTCAGCAGAAGGTACGACGCACAGCCTGTCTGCTGCAACGACTGCGGACCGGAGGTGTATCTGGCGGGCGATCATGAGGTGAGGGGGCGCGAGGCCATCACATACACCCGGCGTGTCATTTCGCAGGGCGGCATTGCCGCTGTCAAGGGGATCGGCGGATTTCATCTGTGCTGCGACGCGTCCAATGAGGAGGCGGTCGCAGAGCTCCGCAGGAGAAAGAACAGACCTGCAAAACCCTTTGCCGTGATGATGCGGGATGAGAAGGCCGTGGAGCGGGAGTGCGAAATGAGCGCGGCACAGCGGGAGATCCTGACCGGGCACCAGAAACCGATCCTGCTGCTGTCAAAGAAAGAGGGCGGAAAGCTCTGCAGGGGGATCGCGCCCGGCAATCCCACCGTCGGCGTCATGCTGCCCTATGCCCCGGTGCAGGTGCTTCTCTTTGACTACCCGGACGGCATCACCATGCCGGACTGTCTGGTCATGACCAGCGGCAACATATCGGGCGCACCGATCTGCCGGGACGACACAGAGGCGATGCAGGAGCTGGGAAATATCTGCGACTGCATTTTGTCCCACAACCGAAAGATACGGATCCGGGCGGACGACTCCGTCATGGATTTCTTTGAGGGAGCGCCCTACATGATCAGAAGGTCCCGCGGATATGCGCCGCTTCCCTACATGCTCTCCAAGTGGGATGAAGCTGCAGAGAAGATCTCCGGCGCCGGCGTGCTGGCCATCGGAGGAGAGCTCAAGAACACATTTTGTATCGGGACAGGGGGGCTCTTTTATCCCTCGTCCTATATCGGGGATCTGGCGGACGTCCGAAGCGTGCGGGCGCTGGAGGAGACGATCGAGCGCTATGCATCCCTTCTGGAAGTCAGGCCGGATGTGATCGCCTGTGACCTGCATCCGAGGTACAATTCCCTTATCGTTGCGGAGAAAATGGCGGAGCGAATGGGCGGGGAAAACGGCAGCGGTCCGCTTCCCGTCATCAAAGTACAGCACCACTACGCGCACATTCTCAGCTGTATGGCGGAGAACGACCATCACGGCCCGGTCATCGGCGTGTCCATGGACGGGACCGGTTTCGGAACGGACGGGACCATATGGGGCGGCGAGATCCTGACAGCGGACTACAGGGGCTTTACCAGAGACGCCTCGATAAAGCCCTTCCTGCAGGTGGGCGGTGACATGTCGTCCCGGGACGGATGGAGGATCGCGGTGTCCATGCTCAGCACAATGGCCAGCCGCGGGGTATTTGAAAGGGAGGATGCAGAGCCGGGAGAGACGGCCTCTTTACCGGATGTGACAGAATTAGCCGGACTTTTGGGCCTGTGCACGGCACAGGAAGCATCGGTCATATCGAAGATGGCGCGCAGGAAGATGAACGCGGTGACATCCACCAGCGCGGGCCGGCTGTTTGATGCGGTCAGCGCGATCTGCGGCATATGCAGGCACTCCACATTCGAGGGAGAGGCTTCAATGGCGCTGGAGTTTGCGGCGGAGCGCTATGAGAAAGGGGCGGCAGAGGCGGAGATGGAAACCGCGCAAAAGAGCGATGCGTATGGGCGCACAGGAGGTCCCGCGGACATTCCGGCCAGGGAGGCGGGGAGATGGATCCTGCCGACCGGGGAGATCGTCGCGGATATCGTGCGGCAAAGGCTGGAGGGAGAGGATCCGGACCGGCTGGCGTGGATCTTCCACAGGCGTCTGGCGGACCAGGTCATCGCCTGCTGCGTCCGCATCAGAGAGGAAAAGGGGATCACAGCTGCAGCGCTGAGCGGCGGCTGTTTCCAGAACAGACTGCTGCTCGGATTTGTGAGGGACGGCCTGCGGGCAGAGGGATTTGAGGTGCTCACGCATCATCTTGTGCCGCCCAATGACGGCGGGATCGCCCTGGGACAGGCCGCTGCCGCCATGCAGGCGCTGGCAGACGGAAGGATAGAGATCAGGAAGCAGTAAAGGAGATCAATATGTGTGTCGGATTATCAGCAAGAGTAGTGAAGATCAATGAAAACGGGATGGCGCTCGTGGACGCCAGCGGTGCCAAAAGACAGGTCTCCGCACAGCTTCTGCAGGACCTGGAGCCCGGCGACTATGTCATGGTCCACGCCGGTGCGGCCATCGCAAAGATCACAAATGACGATGTGACAGAGACAGAGGAGCTGCTGGAGGAATACTTATGACGGCCGCAGAGGGAAAGGAAAAGAGAGACGCGGGCAGAAGATCGGCGCTGGAGATCCTGAAAAACTACAGCGGCCCGGACGTCCGGATCATGGAGGTGTGCGGGACCCACACACACGAGATCTTCAGGCTGGGGATCCGGAAGATCCTTCCTCCGTCCGTGAAGATGATCTCCGGGCCGGGATGTCCGGTGTGTGTGACGCCGGTCAATTATATCGACGAGGCACTTATGCTGGCCGGGGAGCACGGCTGCACGATCTGCACCTTCGGGGACCTCGTGAGAGTTCCCGGCACATCGTCCAGCCTGCAGAAGCAAAGAGGCGCCGGGGCAAAGGTAAAAGTGGTCTACGCTCCTTCTGACGCAGTGGAATACGCCGCAGCCCATCCCGGGGAGCAGGTCGTCTTTCTCTCGGTCGGATTCGAGACGACGACGCCGTCGGTCTGCCTGGCGGTGAAAGACGCCATGGAGAGGGGCGTGGAGAATTTCTCTGTCTTGACAGCCAACAAGACCATGCCGGGCGCCTATGAAGCCATGAAGGACAGCACAGATCTCTTTCTGTATCCGGGACACGTGCATGCGATCATAGGGACCGGGATCTGCGAGCAGCTGGCGGAGAGAGGCGTCAGCGGCATTTGTGCCGGATTTACGGCCCCGGAGCTCGTGACCGCGCTCGCTGTCGGCGTGACCCGGTTTGAGAGAGGGGAGCCTTTCTTTGTAAACTGCTATCCCAGAGTCGTCAAAGCGGAGGGACAGCCCGCGGCGGTCCGGCTGGTGGCGGAGATGATGGAGCCCTGTGACAGTGAGTGGAGAGGGATCGGAGAGATCCCCCTGTCCGGTATGAAGCTCCGGGAGAAGTATGCGTCGTATGACGCAAGGGTCCGATTCAGTCTGCCCAAAGTCACAGGCAGGGTCAATCCCGCCTGCCGCTGCGGCGAGGTGCTTCAGGGCAAGTGCCTGCCCTCGGACTGCCCGGTCTTTGGAAAAGGATGCACGCCCGAGCACCCGGTGGGCGCCTGTATGGTGTCGGGTGAAGGCGCATGTTCGGCGTTTTATTTGTACGGAGGTTGAGATGAAAAATGAAGCAGTAAGCGGCACGGTCACACTGGCGCACGGAGCGGGAGGAAAGCAGACCTCCGAGCTCATTGACAGGATATTCAAGCGGCATTTTGCCAACCCCCTCTTCACGGCCGACGACGCCGCCGTGATCGAGATGGAAAAGGGACGGATCGCGATGTCGACAGACAGCTTTATCGTATCCCCCGCCTTCTTTGCGGGCGGAAACATCGGCAAACTGGCGATCTGCGGCACTGTCAACGATCTGGCCTGCATGGGCGCTGTGCCCAAATATCTCACCTGCGCCTTCGTGATCGAAGAGGGATTTGAGATCAAAAAGCTGGAGGAGATCGCGGAAGCGATGGAAAAGACCGCGCTGGAGGCAGGCGTCTGCATCGTCGCGGGTGACACCAAAGTGACGGGCAAAGGACAGGCAGACGGCGTTTTCATCAACACCACGGGCGTGGGCATCATTCCGGAAGGAATCCGCACGTCCGGCGCGCTTGCCGCGCCAGGAGACGTCGTCATTGTCACCGGCGATATCGGGCGGCATGGCTGCACCATCCTTTTGGAGAGAGATGACTTCGGGATCGAGGCAGATGTGACCAGCGACTGCGCACCGCTGGGAAAGGCCGTGCAGGCTGCCCTGCAGGCGGTGCCGGACATCCATGTGATCCGGGACGCCACCAGGGGCGGCGTCGGAACGGTACTGTATGAGATCGCGGGCCAAAGCGGCGTGGGCGTCAATCTCGACGCGGCGTCCATACCCGTGGATCCGTCTGTCAGGGGCGTCTGCGGCCTTCTGGGGCTGGAACCGCTCTATCTGGCCTGCGAGGGAAGACTGGTGATGGTGTGCCCCGAAGACAAGGCCCCGCAGCTTCTTGAGGCGCTCCGCGGCTGCAGGTACACGGAAGGCGCTGCCGTGATCGGCAGGATCACGAAGGAGATGCCGGGCAGAGTCACAATGACGACGCAGATCGGGGCGCAGACGCTCCTCCCGCAGCCCGGAAATGAGCTGCTGCCCAGGATCTGCTGACCCCGGAGGATGAACCATGAGCAAAGACACAAGAGTAGCCGTGATCTCGATCATCGTGGAGAACGAGTCGGTCACGCAGAAGATCAATGAGATCCTGCACGAGTACCGCGCCTGCATCATCGGGAGAATGGGCATTCCTTACAGAGATAAAGGGATCAGTATCATCAGTGTGGCTGTGGATGCGCCGCAGGAAGAGATCAGTGCGCTCTCCGGCAAGATCGGCAGACTTCCGGGCATCAGCACCAAGACGGCATATTCCAACGTCATAACAAAGGCGGAAATATAGAGGCGGATTGATCATGATCAGATTGGCATTTTACGGAAAAGGCGGTATCGGCAAATCGACCACGGTGTCGAATCTGGCTGTGTGCTGGTCGCGCAGAGGATTGACCGTTCTGCTGATCGGATGCGATCCCAAGGCGGATGCATCGATCTTCATACGGGAGGGAGCGAAGATCCCCACTGTAATGGATAAGGTCCGGTCCAGGGAGCCTTTTTCTGTCGGCGACATCGTATATGTGAAAGAGACAGAAAACGGCGGCAGGATCATCTGCGCGGAGGCGGGCGGTCCCCTTCCCGGCAGAGGCTGCGCCGGCAGAGGCATCATCACTGCGCTGGATACCCTGAGGGAAAAGGGGATCATGGACAAATACAGGCCGGACATCGTGCTCTACGATATTTTGGGAGACGTCGTATGCGGCGGATTTGCCATGCCCATGCGCGACGGATATGCGGACCGTGTGTACATCGTCACGTCAGGGGAAAATATGTCGATCTATGCGGCGGCCAATATAGGGCTCGCCGTGGAGCAGTACAGAGAACGCGGCTATGCGCGGCTCGGCGGCCTCATCCTGAACGAAAGAAAGGTCAAAAGAGAGCCGGAAAAGGTTCAGGAGCTGGCAGACGAGCTGGGAACTTCTGTGATCGGAACGGTTCCCCGGTCGGACCTCGTCCAGGAGGCGGAGGAGATCGGCAAAACGGTCAGCGAGGCCTTTCCCCGCTCTGAGATCGCAAAGCGCTACGCGGATCTGGCAGACCGGATCGCCGGAGAATGCAGCATAGCGTATCCGGCCGCCCAGGAGCCGGACCCGGTACCTGCCGGACACCTGTCTATGGCTGATCCCTTAAAGGATCTCAGTGCGGCTTGCAGGATCCCGGTGGGACAAGCTTCTTTTCCGGCGCCCTTTGCCGCCGGCCTGGAGTTCAATCCGCCTGTTCACGAGACCTGGAACATCGTGCACATCGGCATGCTGATGCCGCAGTCTCATCAGATCTATATCTGCGCCGACAACTGCATGCGGGGTGTCGTCATGACGGCGGCGGAGATGAATGCCATGGACAGGTTTTCCTGTGTGGTGCTGGAAGAAGCGGACATCCATGCCGGAAATCTCGAGGAGATCACGCTGGAGGGGGTCACAGACGTGCTTGAAAAGCTTCGGAAAAGGAGGGGGGAGGACAAAATGCCGAAGGCGGTCCTGATCTTTCCGGTCTGCCTGCACCACTTCATGGGATGTGACATGAAATACGTCTACGAACAGCTGGCGGAGCGATTTAAGGAGATCACGTTTGTCAAAGGGTGGATGGATCCGATCATGCAGAAGACGGGTCCCTCGCCGGACCAAAAGCTGAGAAAAGCCATGATGGATGTCCTTCAGCCCTCCGCATCAGAAAAGGCCGGAACGGCGCTGCTGGGAGATATCTACGCACTGGATCCGGACAGCGAGCTCATGCGCCTGATCAAAGCGGCCGACAAAAAGGCGGGCATCCGTTCCCTGCCTCTTCAGATCCAGGACTGCCGCACACTGGCGGAGTACCGCGCCCTGTCCGCAAGAAGCGTGCTGATCACCAGAAGCCCTCTTGCGGCGGCTTCGGTCAGACAGACAGCGCGCAGGATCGGGGCGCAGGCGCTCTGTCTGCCCGCGGAGACCGGATATGCAAAGATACGGGAACAGCTTGAGGCAGCGGCCCAGGTGATGGGTATATCGCTCGCGGAAGCCGGGATCGACACAGGAGCGGAAGAAGAGCGCTGTGAGCGGGCGCTGGGCAGACTCCGCGAGAGGATCTCGGATACGCCGATCGCACTGGACGCGGTCTCTGTCTCGAGGCCGCTGGGCTTTGCCCGCCTCCTCATCGAACACGGATTGAATGTGAGAGAGATCTATCTGGACGCGATCCTTACAGAGGAGGAGAGCGATTTTACGTGGCTTGCAGATCATTCCCCCGATCTCCTTCTGTGCAGCACGATCCATGTAGGCGGACGCTTTCTTCACGCCGGGCGGCTGGGCAAAGACCACAGCCGGTATCTGGCTGTGGGGCCCAAGGCCGCCTGGTATTGCGGCACGGCCCATTTTGTGAACCTGGTCGACCAGGGCGGCATGTGGGGATACAGCGCGATCCGCAAGCTGGCAGCCCTCATGGAGGAGGCCTGCCGCATCGCCAAAGACACACGGGATCTTGTGCCCAGAAAGGGCCTGGGCTGTGAGAGCATGCTGCTTTGACGGACGGACCGCAGCGGAGCATCCGCTAAGGCGCAATGCGCCTTCACATGGAGGATAATATGAGACAGACTTACAGGATCCTGCCGGTTTATTCCGGGGACGTCTCCGGCGTATGTTCGGCGCTGTATGAGCTGGGCGGGATGGTCGTGATGCACGACCCGTCGGGCTGCAATTCCACCTACAATACCCACGACGAGACGCGCTGGTATGACCATGACAGCCTGATCTTTCTGTCCGGTCTTTGTGAGCCGGACGCCATCATGGGAAATGACGACAAGTTCATAGACGATGTGATCAGGGCGGCCGCAGCCTGTTCGCCGGCATTTATCGCGCTGTGCAATTCGCCCGTCCCTTATCTGACCGGGACGGACTTTGCGGGCATCAGCGCGGTCATCGAGGTGAGGACCGGTATACCGGTCTTCTATGTCCCGACAAACGGGATGCACGACTACATAAGCGGCGCGGGGATGGCCTGGGAACGGCTGGCACGGAAATGGTTCGGCGAAGACAAAAACCGTCCGGCGCACGCCGGATCTTGTCCCGGTGCCCCAAAGGTCAGTGTGCTCGGCATGACGCCGCTGGATTTTGCCGCCGCCGGATGCGGGGACGCTCTCCAAAAAGTGCTGAGAGAGGGCGGCTTTGCGGCAGGCCCGGTATGGGCTATGGGCAGCTCCCTGCGGGAAATAGAGAAAACGCCCTCGGCAGACGTCAATCTGGTGGTATCGGCGTCCGGTCTTCCCCTCGCAAAGTACCTGCACAGGCGGTTCGGGACGCCATGGACAGCCGGACTTCCCCTGCCCGGCCATACCGGCGGCGTGTTCCGCTCAATTGAGGAGGCAGTGGACAGCGGCAGCTGCGGCTGTGCTTACATGAGGGACCTGCCGGAAGGCTCCTGTGCATGCACAGCGCCGGAGGTCATCGTGATCGGTGAGCCGGTCAGCGCCTGCAGCATCGCTTATGTCTGCGAATCCAAAGGGTTGACCACCCGGGTCATTGCCGCCACAGAAGGCAGTGAAGACCTGATCCGCCCCGGCGATCTCGTCTGCCGCGGCGAAGAAGAGACAGAGAACGCGCTCAGCGGCTTGTGCCGGCCGGGCACCAGGGTCCTTGCGGATCCCATGTACGAACGGATCTGCCCGGCGGGAACGGACTTTATCCCGATCCCTCATCTTGCTTTTTCAGGCAGGGTATACCGGAGCAGATTTATGAATCTTTTTGAAGCGGAAACCGCCCGCGGAATATTCGGCTGATCCGGTGTATCCGGCACAGCGGCGGTCAGGGACATATGACAAACGGAGGTGATCAGTATGGGACTGAATGCAGCGCCGACAGGGGAACGCGTCCACATCGGTTTTTTCGGGAGAAGAAACGCCGGGAAATCGAGTCTGGTCAATGCGGTCACAGACCAGGAGATCTCCGTGGTATCGGACACCAAGGGCACCACGACGGATCCGGTGAATAAATCCATGGAGCTCCTTCCGCTGGGACCGGTGGTCATCATAGACACGCCCGGTTTCGATGATGAGGGCGCGCTGGGCGAAAAGCGCGTGCAGCGGGCCAAAAGAGTGCTCAACCGCACCGATATCGCTGTGCTCGTCGCAGACGCAGTGAGCGGTATGGGAGAGGCGGACAGGGAACTGGTCCGGCTCTTTGAAGAGAAAGAGATCCCCTATGTCGTCGTATTCAACAAGGCGGATCTGATCGGAAAGATCCCTTGCAAAGGCGCAGAAAATGCGGAACCGGGGAGAGAACCCCTTTATGTCAGCGCCCTGACCGGCGCCGGCATCCATGCACTCAAGGAGAGACTGGCCGGCATGGGACAGACCGGCAGCCGGCATACCCCCCTTGTCGAGGATCTGGTCAGCCCATCGGAGATCGTCCTGCTGGTGATCCCCATTGACAAAGCTGCTCCTAGAGGAAGGCTGATCCTGCCGCAGCAGATGACCATCAGAGGCATACTGGACGCGGACGGGATCCCGGTCTGCGTCAAGCAGGACAGGCTTAAGGAAGTGCTGGAGAGATTCGGAGATGATCCCGCCGGCCGGCCGGGGCTTGTCATCACAGACAGCCAGGTCTTTGAGGAAGTGGCCGCCGCCGTACCGCAGAGCATACCGCTCACTTCCTTTTCTATTTTGATGGCGAGATACAAGGGATTTCTGAACGCGGCCCTGGAAGGCGTGAAGCAGATCGACGCCCTGACGGACGGGGACACGGTCCTGATCTCGGAGGGATGCACCCACCACAGGCAGTGCGGCGATATAGGGACCGCAAAGCTGCCCGCCTGGATCCAAAAGCGGACCGGGAAAAAGATCCGCTTTGAGACTTCATCGGGGACCGGATTTCCGGAGGACCTTGGAAAATATAAAATGGTCATCCACTGCGGCGGCTGCATGCTGAACGAGAGGGAGATGCGCTTTCGGATGAAATGCGCCGCGGACCAGGGTGTCCCTTTTACCAATTACGGGACGGCCATCGCCCATATGAAGGGAATCCTGGACAGAAGTACCGCGATCGTGCGGAAGTAAGACCTTTGACGGGAGGAACACGATGCACGTCGAAGAACTGGTGAAAAGCCTGAGAGAGAACAGTATACTGAGCAGAGAGGAGCTGCGGCAGCTTCTGTCCGGTTACGGGGTGCTTGAGGAGAGATCTCCTGTGCGGGACGTAAAGATGTGCGAAACACTGCCGGGGGCACGCTGCACAAAAGAGGAGTCCTTTTTATTTGAAAACGCGCGGCAGGTCCGGGAGAGATCCTACGGCAAAGATGTCTATCTGCGCGGCCTGATCGAGTTTACCAATTACTGCCGATGCGACTGCCGCTACTGCGGGATCCGCAGGAGCAACACGGTGGCACAGAGATACCGGCTGAGCAGAGAGCAGATACTGGACTGCTGCGAAGAAGGATACGGCCTGGGCTTTCGGACTTTTGTCCTGCAGGGCGGAGAGGACATGGCTTATTCGGACGGACAGATCTGCGAGCTGGTCTCTTCCATAAAGAGCAGATACGGGGACTGCGCCGTGACGCTGTCAATAGGGGAGCGGAAAAGAGAGTCCTACCGGGCCTATTTTGACGCCGGCGCCGACCGCTATCTCCTCAGACAGGAGACTTCCGACCCCGCGCATTACCGCTATCTTCATCCCGAACAGCAGACGATCGAGAACCGAAAGAGATGTCTCTGGGATCTGAGGGAGATCGGATACCAGGTCGGCTGCGGCATAATGACGGGCTCACCGGGGCAGACGACGGAGCACATCATTGAGGACCTGCTCTTTATGAAGGAACTGTCGCCGCAAATGATCGGGATCGGGCCCTTTATACCGCACAAAGACACCCCATTCGCCCGGGAAAAGGCAGGTACCCTGCAGGACACGCTGATCCTGCTGGCCGTGATCAGGCTGATGATGCCGGACGTGCTCCTGCCCGCGACGACGGCGCTCGGCACGATCGATCCCCTGGGAAGGGAGAGGGGACTCTTAGCCGGCGCGAATGTGATCATGCCCAATCTGTCGCCTGCCGGCGTCAGAGGCAAATACCTTCTCTACGACGGCAAAATATGCACCGGCGATGAGGCGGCGCAGTGCCGGATCTGTCTGGAAAAGCGGGTCGAAAGGACGGGGTACAGGGTGATCATGTCCAGGGGTGACTGCGCCGGCTTCGTCCGCAGGCAAAACAGAGAGTAATCATACACAGTTCATTCATGATCGGAGGAAAAAGCACATGGGATACAGGATCGAACATGACTCGATGGGAGAGATGATGGTGCCCGAGGAGCGCCTGTGGGGCGCACAGACGCAGAGAAGCTATCAGAATTTTAAGATCGGCACAGAGAAGATGCCGCAGGAAGTGATCAGGGCCTTTGCGGTCCTGAAATCGGCTGCCGCCATCGCCAACAACAGGATCGGCAAACTGGACGATGAGAGATGCAAACTGATCGGAAAAGTCTGTACGGAAATCCTTGAAGGCGGCATGTATGACGAATTTCCGCTCGTGGTATGGCAGACCGGAAGCGGCACGCAGTCCAATATGAACGTGAATGAGGTCATCGCGAACCGCGGAAATCAGATCGCGGGCCAAAAGCTTCTTCATCCGAACGACACGGTCAATATGTCACAGAGCTCCAACGATACCTTTCCGACCGCAATGAATATTGCCGCCGTCATGTCTCTGAAAAACCGTCTTTATCCGGCCATGGAGGCACTGATCGCAGAACTCAGACGCCTGGAGAAAGAGAATGAAGGGATCGTAAAGAGCGGGAGGACTCACCTTCAGGACGCCGTCCCGATCGCCTTTTCCCAGGAGATCAGCGGATGGAGAAATATGATCGAAAAGTGCCGGGATATGATCAGGGACTCGGAAAAAGGCCTCAGAGAGCTGGCACTGGGAGGAACAGCCGTGGGAACCGGTCTGAACGCACCGGAAGGATTTGCCAAGGAAGCGGCAAAGGCAGTCTCCGAACTTACGGAAGTGGAGTTCTGTTCGGAGGAGAACAAGTTCCATGCTCTTTCCGCCAAGGACGCGATCGTATTTTCACACGGCTCTCTCAAATCGCTGGCGGCGGACCTTATGAAGATCGCCAACGATGTGCGCTGGCTCTCCAGCGGTCCCAGATGCGGTCTGGGAGAGATCCTGATCCCCGAGAACGAGCCCGGCAGTTCCATCATGCCCGGAAAGGTAAACCCCACCCAGTGCGAGGCGGTGACCATGGTGGCCGTGCAGGTCATGGGAAATGACGCCGCCGTCGGATTTGCGGCGTCCCAGGGCAATTTTCAGCTGAACGTATTCATGCCGGTCATCATCTACAATTATCTGCAGTCGGTCAGACTGCTCGCGGACTGTATCGATTCCTTTAGGACCAACTGTGTGAGCGGCATAAGGCCCAACAGGGAAAAGATGGCCCATAATCTCCACAATTCGCTGATGCTGGTGACCGCCCTCAATCCCTACATCGGGTATGAAAATGCGGCGAAGACAGCCAAGCTGGCCTACAAGGAGAATATTTCCCTCCGAGAGGCCTGTATACGGCTCGGTTTCCTGACGCCCGACAGATTTGACGAGGTATTTCATCCGGAAGAAATGGTCTGAAGACGGGAACGGCAGCCTGTGAACGGAAAAAATGAAAGAACAGCCCGGGAAATGCATGATTATGCAAAAAGTTTCTTGAAACAGCGCATGGAAGTGCATATAATAGACGTTGAATTTCCTGTATACAATAGTACAGATTGTTGTATAAAGAAGTATGGGAAGAGAACGGAGGAAAAAATATGAAAAAGTTATTAGCAATGCTGCTCACAGCAGCGGTCTCTGTCAGCCTCATTGCCTGCGGCGGTTCATCCGCACCTGCATCCGGCAGTGATTCCAAGGAAGAGACCCAGGAGGAAGCGGCACCGGCAGAGGCAGCTCAGGACGCAGTTTCGGAAGCGCTCGCAGACGGCAAGCTGGTCGTCGGTACGAACGCGGAATTCCCGCCTTTTGAGTATCTTGGCGACAACGGCGATCCGGACGGCTTCGACATGGCGCTGATCAAGGCGATCGGTGAGAAGCTCGGCGTGGAAGTCGAGATCCAGAACATGGAGTTCGGTTCTCTGATCACTTCGATCGGATCCAAGATCGACATCGCCATTGCCGGCATGACGGTCACGGATGAGAGAAAGAACGCGGTTGATTTCTCCGACCCCTATTACGATGCTGTTCAGTATGTGATCCTGCCCGCGGATTCCGCCATCGCTGCCAAAGAAGACCTTCTCGGCAAGACCATCGGCTGCCAGCTCGGAACGACCGGCGAATACCTGATCGACGATATCATCGCGGAAGACGGCGCGACCCAGAAGAAGTCCTATAACAAAGCAGTTGACGCTGTCAACGATCTTCTCAACGGAAGACTTGACTGTGTCATCATCGACAGGAATCCCGCTATGGTATTCCAGTCCAACTATCCCGATCAGATCAAGCTCAGCGACGGCGCTGACTTCGGCTTCGAAGCGGAGCAGTACGCGATCGCGATGCCCAAGGGCGACACCGCTCTGGTTGAGCAGGTCAATGCGGCGCTTGCCGAGCTCAAGAGCGACGGAACCTTCGACAAACTCGTCGAGCAGTACATCGAGAACTAAGAGTCACCGAGGGACCACTTTATAAGAGCGGCCGCCGGCGGCGTATCATAGAAGGATGTTTCTGCCGGGCGGGAGTGACTCCTGCCCGGCAATTATGTTAAACAAGCACAGGAGAAACCGATGAGTGTCAGTGAATTATTCAGAATCGCCTTTATAGAAAAGGATCGCTGGAAACTGTATCTGCAGGGACTGGGGATCACGATCCAGGTATCGGTCTTCGCCGCTTTGATCGGCCTTGTGATCGGAACGGTCGCAGCCCTGATGAAGCTGCATACGAACCGAAGCGGAAAGACTACGATCCTGGGAAAGATCGCAGATGTTTATATCGATGTGATCAGAGGCACGCCCTCTGTTCTGCAGCTCATGATCATGTGGTTCATCATCATGAAAAACTTCACGAACGGAATACTGGTAGCCAGTCTTTCCTTCGGCATCAACTCCGGCGCCTATGTGGCGGAGATCATCCGCGCGGGCATTCTGGCAGTGGATTCGGGGCAGATGGAAGCCGGCCGGTCGCTGGGCCTTTCCCGCTTCCAGACTATGCGCTACGTCGTGCTGCCGCAGGCTTTCAAGAACGCGCTGCCTCCTCTGTGCAATGAGTTCATCACGCTCCTGAAGGAGACAGCGATCGTGGGATACGTCGGAATGAGTGACCTGACCCGCGTGGCCAATCAGATCTCATCGGCTACCTATCAGGCCTTCATGCCGCTGATCGGCGCCGCCGTGATCTATCTGATCGTTGTCAAAATACTGACCATCCTGTTCGGTAATCTGGAAAGGAGGATGAGACAAGGTGATAACCGTTAAAAACCTTCACAAGAGCTTTGGTGACAATGAAGTCCTCCGTGGTATCGATTATACGGTTCATGACGGGGAGAAGATCGTTGTGATCGGGCCCTCCGGCTCGGGAAAATCCACATTTCTGCGCTGCCTGAATCTCCTGGAGATCCCCACCAGCGGAGAGATATGGCTGGATGACACCCTGATCACGGATCCGAATGTCGATATCGATAAGGTGAGGCAGAGAATGGGAATGGTGTTCCAGCACTTCAACCTCTTTGCCAACCTGACGATCATGGACAATATCACACTGGCGCCCACAAAGCTTGGGATCATGAACAAGGAAGAGGCCAGAGAAAATGCGCTGGCACTGCTAAAGAGAGTCAATCTCTCCGACAAAGCGGACGCCTATCCCGCGCAGCTCTCCGGCGGTCAGAAACAGAGGATCGCGATCGTGCGTTCCCTGGCCATGAATCCCGAGGTCATGCTCTTCGACGAGCCCACATCGGCGCTGGATCCGGAGATGGTCGGTGAAGTTCTGGACGTCATGCAGGAGCTGGCAAAGGCCGGAATGACCATGGTCGTGGTCACGCATGAGATGGGATTTGCCAGAGAAGTGGGCACGAAAGTGCTGTTCGTAGATGAAGGGGTCATCAAAGAAGAGAATACGCCCGCTGAATTCTTTGACAATCCCAAGGATCCCAGACTTCAGGACTTTTTGAGCAAAGTCCTTTGACGGGCGTCCAAAAGGGCAGTGAAGAAGAAGCCGCACCGGATACAGGCCGGCTCCGGCAGATGCAAAAAGTGATCAGAAACGCCCCGACGAGGCAGATATTTTTGTCGTCGGGGCGTTTTATTTGTTGTCATCCAAATTGAAGTAGGGTAAAATACGCTGGGGATATTTGTAAGGACAAAGGAGGAACATGATGTCCTGGGAGAAAAAAGTCAGAAAGACAGTACCTTATACGGCGGGTGAACAGCCCAAAGACAAGAACATTATCAAACTCAACACCAACGAATGCCCCTATCCGCCGGCGCCCGGCGTAAAGAAGGCTATGGAGGAGCTGATGGCGCATACGGATGACCTGCGCCTCTATCCGGATATGAACGCCTCGATGCTGGTGGACGCGCTGGCTGAGCACTACGGGATCGACAGCAGCAGGATCTTTGTCGGCGTGGGCTCCGATGACGTGCTGGCCCTGTGTTTTCTCACGTTTTTTACGAACGGCGATCCCATCCTCTTTCCGGAGATCACATACAGTTTTTATCCCGTGTGGGCAGAGCTGTACGGGATCGACTACAAGCAGATCCCGCTGACCAGTGAGCTCACGATCGATTCCTATGAGTATATCCCGCGGCTGACGAAGATGAAGAACGGAGGCGTCATATTCCCCAATCCGAATGCGCCCACAGGCGTGGAAGAGCCGCTCAGCATCATTGAGCGGATCGTCAAGGGCAATCCCGACAGCGTAGTGATCGTGGACGAGGCCTATATAGATTTCGGCGGGACGAGCGCGCTGCCCCTGATCGACAAATACGACAACCTGCTCATCGTGCAGACCTTCTCCAAATCACGGTCCATGGCCGGACTCAGGGTAGGATTTGCCATGGGGAGCGAGAAGCTGATCGGTTACCTGAAGGACGTCAAATTTTCTTTCAACTCCTACACGATGAATCTTCCCTCGATCCTTCTGGGAACGGCGGCCGTAAAGGACAGGGAATATTTTGAACAGACGACCGGGAAGATCGTGGATACGAGAGAGCGCTTCAAGAAGAAGCTGAACGAGATGGGATTCATATTCCCTGATTCCAAAGCCAATTTTGTCTTTGCCTGTCATCCGGACTTCTCGGGCGAGTATCTGTTTACAGAACTCAGAAAAAGAAACATAGTGGTGAGACACTGGAACAAGCCGCTGATCAGTGAGTATCTCAGGATCACGATCGGCACGGACGAGCAGATGGACGCCGTGGCGGAAGCGCTCCGGGAGATCACAGCAGCAAATTGAGTAAGGAAGACAGTAATGGAAAGTTTAGCAGCATGGTTTGCAGCACACCTGGGTAAATATATCTCCGCGAAGGCAGTGGTGTTCCTGGTATCTCTGATGCCGATCCTGGAGTGCCGCGGCGGACTGATCGTGGCGTCCCTTCTGGGCGTCAATATCGTGGAGGCGATCCCGATCTGCGTGATCGGCAATTTCCTGCCGATCCCTTTTATCCTTTTGTTCATCAAGAGGATCTTCAAATGGCTGAAAAAATTCGAACCGACGGAAAAGGTAGTCACGAAACTCGAAGACCGCGCCATGAACAAGAGTGATGCGCTGGAAAACGGAGAGTTCATCGGGCTGATGCTCTTTGTGGGGATTCCCCTGCCGGGCACCGGCGGCTGGACCGGGTCGCTGATCGCAGCGCTTTTGGATGTGGAGTTCAAAAAAGCCCTTGTGGCAGAGATACTGGGGATATTGATCGCAACGGTGATCATGTCCATCGTCTCTTACGGACTGCTCGCGCAGATCCTGTGAGCGGCGTGACTGCAGGTTTTGGCGGCATATAACAGAAAGACGGAATTACTTATGTACGAAAGCTATAGAAGCTTTGCTTCGGTTTATGATGAGTTCATGGACGGGACGGACTATCAGGAAACAGCTGATAAGATCCAGGATATGATCACACGGTTCGGCCTCTCCAAACCCTCCCAGAAACGGACAGGTGCCAGTGAGGCGAGAGATGTCCTTCTCGCTGCAGAGAAAAACCTGGTGGTGGATATCGCCTGCGGCACAGGAAAGCTGACGGAGATATTGGCCGGACGGGGGTATGACGTGATGGGGATCGACCTGTCGGAGGAGATGCTGAGCATTGCCCTGAACAGGCGGGACAAATTGGGCCACAAGACCCTGTACCTGTGCCAGGACATGAGAGAGTTTGAGCTTTACGGCACGGCGGGCACTTTTGTCAGTGTCGGCGACAGCGTCAATTACCTGACGAGCGACGCTGATATGGTGAAACTCTTCAAGAGAATCAATACATTCCTCTTTCCCCGGGGGATCTTCGTGTTTGACTTTAAGACGCTCTATCTCTACAGGGACGTGATCGGAGACCGGACCATTGCCGAGGACAGGGATGACTGCTCTTTCATATGGGACAACTGGTTTGATCCCAAGACCAATATCAACGAATATGATCTCTCCCTCTTTATCAGAGACGCCGGCAGCGACGGGGAAGACAATGTCTTCCGCAAGTTCCGCGAAGTCCATGAGCAGCGGGGATACACGCTGGAAGAGATGAAACATTATGTGAAGGAAGCAGATCTGGAATGGGTCACGGAGATGGACAGCGATACGATGGGACCGGTCACGGCAAAGAGCGAACGGATCCTTTGCGTCGTGCGGGAAAAGAACAAGAAACTTCCGCCCGCAGTGCAGTGAGCGCGGTCTCGGCGCAAAACGCTTCGACATGAAGGCAGAAATGAATCATCTGAAAGGGGACAGGCATGCATATCAATTTCACAAAGATGGAAGGATGCGGCAATGACTATGTCTACATAGACGGCACTGCAAATGACATACCTTCCGCAGACAAACCGGAACTGGTGAGAAAACTGAGCGACCGGCACTTCGGCATCGGCGGTGACGGCGTGATCTTTATAAACCGCTCACAGATCGCTGATTTTGAGATGGAAATGTACAATGCGGACGGAAGCCGGGGAGAGATGTGCGGAAACGGGATCCGCTGCGTCGGGAAGTTCGTCTATGATCACGGGATGACCGATCAAACGGAGATCACTGTGGAGAGTTTCGGCAAGATCAAGTATCTCACGCTTTACCCTGAGAACGGGCTGGTGGAGCGCGTCAGGGTGAACATGGGACCGGCTGTCCTGGAGGCTTCCGAGATCCCGGTCCGTTTTCCCGAAAAGGACATGCAGACACTGGAACCCGGTGACGGCACGACGGTCCGAAACGCAGTGGTGAATGCGCCGATCACGGTGGACGGACGGACATATCATGTCACATGTGTTTCTATGGGCAATCCGCATGCAGTCCTCGTCGTGGACAAGACGGAGGACCTGCCTCTGACACAGATCGGACCGAAATTTGAGAATCATGTCAATTTCCCCAACCGGATCAACACGGAGTTTATCCGGATCGTGGACCGGGAGCACATTCAGCTCCGAGTCTGGGAGAGGGGATCGGGCGAGACGCTGGCCTGCGGGACAGGATGCTGCGCGGCGGGCGTCGCCTGCGCTCTCGGCGGGCTCACTTCGGAGAGGATCTTCGTGGATGTGCTGGGCGGAAGGCTCGAGATCGAATGGGACAGGAAGAAGAACAACGTGTGGATGACGGGACCTGCCAGAACCGTTTTTGAAGGATCCGTCGATACAGAGGCTTTTAAGGGACTTGATATAGGCAGAAACGGAGATCTGTGATAGACTCAGAGGAACAAAGACAGAAAGGTGGTTTTTATAAAATGGGTATTTTACAGCAGTGGAGAGACAAAGCGTACGATGAGAAGGCAAACAAGGGAGACCTCAAGCGGCTCTGGTCTGAATATTTTGCCAAAGAAAAAGATATCTATGCAGAGCTTCTCAAGAATCCGGACGAAGTGGTGACCGGAACCGTGAAAGAGCTCGCTGACAAATATAATGTCGATCTCATGACGATGACCGGATTTCTGGACGGGATCAATGATTCCCTCAAGGAAGCCAACCCCATCGAGGAGATGGAGGAGGACACGGTCGTAAATCTCGGTTTCGACAAGGAACTTCTGTACAAGAACATGGTGGCGGCCGGTGCCGACTGGCTCTATGACCTGGAAGAGTGGAAATCGATCTTTGACGAGGAGAAGCGGAAGGAGCTCTACAAGGAGCAGAAAGCCAGCGGAACGGTGGTAAAGCCCGCCAAGATCTATCCCAATGATCCCTGCCCCTGCGGTTCCGGCAAGAAGTATAAGAAGTGCCACGGAAGAAACCGCTGATCCCGCCGCAGGAATGCGGAACGACAATGACATATCGCGCAAAAAGAGCGCCGTACAGCACATCAGTCGAGCTGTACGGCGCTTTTCTACAGATCCGATCAGGAGAAGAGGACGTTCAGAGGGGTGTTCTGCCGCAGCACAGACCGCCTCCGCCGCAGAACATGTTGAGGAAGAGGTTGAGCAGGCACAGGCGCAGACACCACTGTCCTGAGTCGTAAGGCTGGACATACGTGCTCTTCCTTTCCTGATACATGCTGCTGCCCCTTGAGAGCTGGGTGACCAGGTTCTGATAGGAGTAGTTATTGGGCTCCATTTCTGCCGCGACCCTGGCCTGCTCCAGTGCCTGGGCGTGATTGCCGAGGCCTGCGTTCGCGATCGCGCTGTAGTAGTACCAGACGGAGCTGTGGTCCTGAATGCTGTCCAGGACGTTGAGCGCCTCTGTGTAGTGCCTGCTGTTGATATAGCTGGCGGCGGCCCGGAGATAGCGCTCATCGTCCGTCTCCGGCGCCGTTCTGCGCGCCTGCTGATAATATCCGGCGTACCCGCTGCTGAAGAAGTCGTTGAAGAAGTCCTCCCAGTTTGTGTAAAACTGTCCGCCGGTGCCGCCCGCGGAGCGGTAGGGATTGCCGTCGCTGTATCCGCTCCGGTAAGGATTGGGACCGGCGCCTGTGCCTGCGCTCTGCGAGCCTGCGGAAGAAGCATAGGGATGCTGTCGCTCATAGATGATCTGCTGATACGCTTCCTGCACAAGCTTGAACATCTCCTCCGCCTTCTCTTTGTTGGGATTGTTGATATTGGCATCGGGATGGTATTTTTTGCTAAGGGTACGGTAGGCCTTTTTTATATCTTCGTCGGAGGCGTCTCTCTCGACGCCTAGAACCTTATACGGATCACTCATCTTGTGCGGTCCTTTCTGTGGGAGTATCTGCGGGCACAGAAGCCGATTCGGCCGCTTTCGCCCGCTTTATGCACTTTTCTTCGAATTTGCACCATATTCCAGAATACAGTATATTTCGAAGGATATCAATATTTTCGACAATAGGCAAGGTCTCAAATGCCGCGGAGCACTCAGAAGCTGCCATAGTCAGTATTCCTCTTACATATTCCTCGAGATCGGTTCTTTCTCTGAAAGGCAGGAGCGGGTTGATGCTTCCCGAAGCCGCGTCCTTCTCCAGATCGTCAAATGCATCCAGTACATAGATGAATCTCCCGAGGAAAAAACCGATCCTGCGCAGGGCGGGACTCCACATGTCGCCCTTGCAGTCAAATATCTCAGCCATCAGATCGCCGAAAATGCCGCTGGCCCGATCCAGGAGGACCGGAGGGGAGAGCTCGTCTTTGCCGCTGTCCATAGCGCCGGCTTCCAGCACATGCAGTTCATCCAGCTTGCGGGCGATAAACGCCGCCTTATCGGCATAGATCTGCGATGCCTTCTCACACTTTTTTCTGAGGAGGGAAGCCATCAGCTTCTTCTTGCTGTCCCGCTCGTCATTCCAGTCATCCAGGCAGGCGTGATAGGAGAGGATGATGCCCATATCCGCGGCATATCCTGTGTATTCATTCTGTCTTGTGGGATGCTTTTCCAGGGGGTGCACGGCGCAGCGCACGTCTCTGAGCCGCTCTTTTGGTTCATACAGACTCGTCAGAAGAAGCGCGAGGAAGACTGTGTCATAGCTGAGCGTGAGCCTGCCGGTTTGGCCGTAGGACGCCTTGAGATCCATGCACATACCGCAGTAATAGGAACGATAAAGATGATATTCTCTGATCCGCAGCTCAGATTCATTGACAATGACATAACCAAACATCAGCCGGCTCCTGCAAAAAATAGTATTGATCCAACACACTATTATAACCCAGAGATGATAAAATGCCAAAAAAATAATGGCCGGTCAGACCGGCCATATTCCATTCTTGATCTATTCAGCTCTTTTTGTGGAACTCGAAACCGCATTTGGGGCAGCGCACCATGATGTGTCCCTTTCCGCGGGGAATGCGGATCTTCTGGCTGCACTGGGGACACTTATAAATGTGATAGTCCTTGAGCCGGGAAAAATTGCTCTCCAGGTCCGTGAAGTTCCCCGTGATCTTGTCCTTCAGGTGCAGGAATTTCTGGTTTTCCTCATAGCGCTTGGGAATATTGCGCGAGAACATCCTGAAGTAGAGAACCACAAGAAGAGCAAGCGTGATGAGTCCGGAGAAGGGGATCCTGACAAAGAACCCCAGGACAATGATGATCATGAGCACGATCGAGAGAAAGCGCGATAAACTGTCTACGCCGTATCTCCCCTGCATGAATTTGGAAAAACGATATTTCAGATCATTAAGCATATTTAGTCAATCCCTTACATATTACGGTCAATAAGGTGCCGGATGATAACAGCGAAGCACCTTTTAAGGAAAAAGCAATGAAAAAATCTGCATTCGCTTCCATTGTAGTGTAAAGCCGTGTGAATTCAAGAAAGAAAAGAAAAAAATAGTATAAAAAAACAGTGAACTCAGAGGATCAGTCCGGTCACGAACACGGCTGCGCAGCAGGAGAGCGCCACGACGAAGAGGTCGCCCTTGTACCAGGCGGTCAGAAGTCCCACAATGAGCGCCGCGATACCGCTGCGGATGTCATTCGTGGCGGTGATGATCGCCGGAAAGGTCATGACAGCGAGCGTGACATAGGGGACATAGTACAAAAAAGAACGAAGCCAGGTATTGGTGATCTCCCTGCGAAATACCAGAAAAGGGAGCATTCGGATGCAGTACACAGTGAGACACATGATCAGCAGCGAAGGATATACACCGGGGTTCATATTGCTACCTCCGTTATCAAAAAAGATCAAAAGGATCAGGATTTACAGCAAAAAGTGGTCAGGAAGCGGCTTTGGCTTCCTCGACCGGATGAATGAAGGCGGCCGCGCCGGCAATCAGAAGCGTGAGGATGATCACTTTAAAGCCGCCGGATATATCTCTCAGTACCGGAAGCAGGGAGAACAGTCCGCTCGACGCCATGGAGATCAAAACGAGACCGGCGATGAAGCGGTCCTTTTTGGAAGGCGGTATGATGATCGCCAGGAACATGCCGTAGAGGGAGACGCTCAGTGCATTGACGGCCCAGTCCGGCATGATATTGCCCATCAGGACGCCCAGGACGGTGCCGGTCGTCCAGCCAGCCACCGAGACAATGGTCATGCCGTAGGTGTAGAAGGGATTGAGATATCCCTCCACAGCGCTGGAAAGTCCGAAGATCTCATCCGTTATGCAGTAGGGCAGCAGAAAACGATGGTAAAAGGGAAGATCGGGACTGAGCTTCTGGGAGAGAGAGCAGCTCATAAGGAAATACCGGAGATTGACCACGATACAGGTGGTGATCATCTCGATGACGCCCGCGCTGGACTGGATCAGCACAATGGCGGCGAATTCCCCTGCGGAGGCCACCATGCCCATGGACATCAGGCCTGCCTGAAGCGCGTTCATGCCGATCCCGCGCGCGGTGATCCCGAGGGCGAAAGAGACGGCAAAATATCCCATGCAGATCGGGATCCCGTCCCGCAGACCTCTCCGAAACCAGGGGAGATCACCGCCGGGGCTCATATTTTTCACGCTTTTTTTATCAGATTGTGTCATAGTACTTTACAATTTATGGTAGAATGTTTACGTTGCGAATATGTATTATACCATTTATGAATTGATTCTGCACGGAAGATTCTTGTGTTTATGTTTGTCACGGATGAGATAAACGCATTTTTCCTGCGCGGCAGAAGGAAAGAGAGGAGATCATGCTGCCTGCCGATCCCGATATGCTGGCCAGCTTTTTGAATATGAAGCTCAGGGACCACTATGCGTCGCTTGATATTCTTTGCGACGATATGGAACTGGACAAGGAGGAGATCGTACGAAAGCTCAAGGAGGCGGACTACGACTATATTCCCGAGCGCAACCAGTTTCTGTAATCATATGCGCAATCAGAAATCTAAATGATCAAGGAGAAATGAAAAATGCGGAAAATGCTCGCCAAAACCTACGATCCTCAGGGAATCGAGGACCGGATCTATAAAAACTGGGAGGATAAGAAGTACTTTCACGCGGAAGTGGACTACAGCAAAAAGCCATTTACCATCGTGATCCCCCCGCCGAATATCACCGGACAGCTTCACATGGGGCACGCTTTGGACAACACCATGCAGGATATCCTGATCCGCTGGAAGCGCATGCAGGGATATAACGCCCTCTGGCAGCCCGGCACAGACCACGCTTCCATCGCCACGGAAGTCAAGATCATCAATAATCTCAAGGAACAGGGGATCAACAAACAGGACCTTGGCCGCGATAAGTTCCTGGAGTACTGCTGGGACTGGAGAAAGGAATACGGCGGCAGGATCGTAAACCAGCTCAAAAAACTGGGCTCCTCCTGCGACTGGGACCGCGAGCGCTTCACCATGGACGAAGGCTGCAACAAGGCCGTCACGGAAGTCTTTGTGAAGATGCACAAAAAGGGCTGGATCTACAAGGGCAGCAGGATCATCAACTGGTGTCCGGTCTGCAATACCTCCATTTCCGACGCCGAAGTGCAGTATGAGGAGCAGGCAGGCCACTTCTGGCACATCAAGTATCCTCTGGTAGAAGAAGACGGCTCCGTTTCCAAGACCACTTTCCTTGAATTTGCCACGACCCGTCCCGAGACCATGCTCGGCGATACGGCCGTCGCCGTGCATCCCGAGGATGAGCGCTATAAGGACCTGATCGGACGCTATGCCTGGCTTCCCTTTGTGGACAGGAAGATCCCGATCGTGGCCGACGAGTACGTGGACAGAGAGTTCGGTACCGGCGTCGTCAAGATCACGCCCGCCCATGACCCCAACGATTTCGAGGTCGGAAAGCGCCATAACCTGCCCGAGATCAACATCATGAACGATGACGCCACCATCAACGAGAACGGCGGCAAGTTCTGCGGCATGGACAGATATGAGGCGAGAGCGCAGATCGTCAGAGAACTGGATGAGATGGGTCTTCTTGTCCGCATTGAGGACTACAGCCACAATGTCGGTACGCACGACAGATGCGGGACGACGGTCGAGCCCCTGATCAAGCAGCAGTGGTTCGTGAAGATGGACGAACTCATCAAGCCGGCGGTCAAGGCCGTCAAGGAGGGCGAGATCCGTCTGATCCCCAAAAGAATGGAGAAGACATACTTCAACTGGACAGACAACATCCGCGACTGGTGTATCAGCCGCCAGCTCTGGTGGGGACACAGGATCCCGGCGTATTACTGCGACGAGTGCGGCGAGACGGTCGTCGCCAAAGAAGCGCCTTCCGCCTGCCCTGTGTGCGGCTGCAAGCATCTGACGCAGGATCCCGATACCCTCGATACCTGGTTCTCCAGCGCCCTGTGGCCCTTCAGCACACTGGGATGGCCGGAGATGACAGAGGATCTCAAATATTTTTACCCGACCGATGTGCTGGTGACCGGCTATGACATTATCTTCTTCTGGGTCATCCGCATGATCTTCTCCGGCTATGAGCAGATGGGAGAGAGACCTTTTAAGAGCGTCCTTTTCCACGGTCTGGTCAGAGACGCCCAGGGCCGCAAGATGTCCAAATCCCTGGGCAACGGCATCGATCCGCTGCAGATCATCAGGGATTACGGCGCGGACGCGCTCAGAATGACCCTGATCACCGGAAATGCTCCCGGCAATGACATGCGCTTCTACGATGAGAGAGTCATCGCGAACCGCAACTTTGCCAATAAGATCTGGAACGCGTCCCGTTTCATCATGATGAACCTCCCTGAGGAGGGCTCGGATGCGGAAGCGGCACTCATGTCCCTCATCGATGCGGACAAGGTCCCCGAGGGGATCGCCGCGGAGGACAAGTGGATCCTGTCCCGCCTGAACGACACCGTGAAGGCGGTGACGGAAAATATGGAAAAATTCGAGCTGGGCATCGCAGTCCAGAAGATCTACGACTTTATGTGGGACGAGTTCTGCGACTGGTACATCGAAATGGTCAAGCCCAGGCTCTACAAGACGGATGACGAGGGCAGCAAGACGGCGGCGCTGTGGACCCTGCAGAAGGTCCTGATCACAGGGCTCAAGCTCCTTCATCCCTACATGCCTTTCATCACAGAGGAGATCTTCACCACGGTCCAGAGCAAAGAAGAATCCATCATGATCTCCTCCTGGCCCGAGGAAAGGGAAGACTTCCGCTTCCCCCACGAGGAAGAGGCGATCGAGAACATCAAGAACGCCGTGCGCGCTGTCCGCGCTGTCAGAAACGAGCGCCATGTCGCGCCTTCGAGAAAGGCCAAGATCTTTGTGGTCTCCGACAGAAAAGAGATCCTGTCCATGTTCGAGGAGAACCGGCTCTTCTTCGAGACGCTGGCTTCGGCATCGGAGACGGCGCTGTGCGAAGACAAATCAGAGGTCCCCGAAGGAGCGCTCAGCGTGATCCTTCCTTTTGCCGCGCTCTACCTCCCTCTCGCGGACCTGATGGATGTGTCCGCAGAGATCGCAAGACTCGAGAAAGAGGAGAAGAGGCTGCAGGGCGAACTGAAGAGGAGCGCCGGAATGCTGAGCAACGAGAAGTTTTTGGCGAAGGCTCCCGCCGCCAAGATCGAGGCGGAGAAAGAGAAGCAGAAAGCCTATGAGGAGCAGATGAGAGGCGTTCGTGAAGAGCTGGAGAATCTCAGAAAGCTTTGATACCGGATCTCGCTTTCCGGATAAGGATCACAAAGGCGCGGTATACAAGCCGCGCCTTTGCATGTAATGATAAATGACAGCGACAGGATCGGAGGGACCGGTTATGATAACTGCGGGATCAGATGATATCTCCGTCAGGATGCAGAGGGCACAGGAGTACCTGAACTCCACTCTGCGATTCACATCGAAGAACACGCTGGATGATCTGAAAGAATATCTGAAGAGGCTCGGCGTGCCGGCAGACGGAATGAAGATCGTCCACGTGGCGGGGACGAACGGAAAGGGCAGCGTCTGCTCCCAGATCGCATCCTGCCTCAGAGAAGCCGGATTCAGGGTCGGACTCTTTATATCGCCCCATCTGTCGGACATCCGTGAGCGAATGACCATTGACGGAGAGATGATCTCTGAAGAAAAGTTTCTCGCCTGCTTTGAGACCGTAAGGAAAGAGGCAGAAGCGGCTGCGGGGGACGGACTGCCGCACCCGCTCTATTTTGACTATCTGTTTCTGATGGCCATGATCTGGTTTTCCGAAGAAAAGCCGGATTATCTGATCCTTGAGACCGGACTGGGCGGGCGTCTGGACGCCACGAACAGCATCGACTGCAAAGTGATGACGGTCATCACGAGGATCGGTCTGGATCACACCAAGTATCTGGGAGATACCGTGGGAAAGATCGCGGCCCAGAAGGCGGGCATTCTGCGAAAAGACTGCCCGGCCGTCTTTCTGGACGATCCCCGGGAGGCCTTTCTTTCCATAAAAGAGACAGCCGAGAGGGTCGGCGCGCCCGTCATCGCGGTGACAGGATCCATGTGGGAGGTGCTGCGCAGCGATGAGAACGGCATTGATTTTTTACTGCACACTCGGTATGATAAAAATCTGCGGGTCCATATTCCCGGCCGGGCACTGTATCAGTGCGAGAACGCAGCGCTGGCAGCGACCGCTGCCCGGATCCTCCTTGGCAGAGAAGGCTGCACGGACTGCAATGTGATCCGGCGGGGGATCGAAAACAACCGCTGGCCCGGCAGGATGGAAGAGATACTGCCGGACGTCTGGATCGACGGCGCCCATAATCCGGACGGGATGAGGGCTTTTCTGGAGAGTATCAGGAATGCATCGGAGCGCGGTGTGAAAGGAGAGCAGCCCGTCAGGCGGATCCTGCTCTTTTCCTGCATGAAGGATAAGGACTACAGGCAGGAACTCAGAATGATCGGGCGCTCCGGTCTCTTTGCGGAGATCGCAGCGGTCCCCATGAGCGGCAGCCGGGCATTGGGGGCGGAGGACTTGCGGCATCTGATCGGGGAATGTGCGGACGGCGTCACGGTCCGTTCCTGCGCCTCGGTGAACGATGCGGTACGGGATTATGTGCTCGCAAAAGAGAGCGGCACGGAAGTATATGCGGCGGGCTCGATCTATCTGATCGGCGAGATCAGGGACCTGGTCGAAAAGCGCCGCCGGGAAATCAATGAGAACGGAATAACTGAAGGTATATAAATGATCTTATTCAACAGCCTGAAGTTCATATTCAGGTTTTTTCCCATATTCCTTGCGGTCTACTATCTGACGCCCGCAAGATTCAGAGAGATCATCCTGTTTTTCGGCAGCATCATATTCTATGCCATGGGAACAGGGCGGATGGCGCTTGCCCTGATCGGGCTGACGCTGATCAACTATTTCCTGGGAAAACTGGTCTTTTCGAGAAAAACGGGAAATGTGAAGAGCAGCAGCCGGAAGGCTTTTATCGCCGCTATGGTGATCGATGTCGGCTCTCTGGTCCTGTTCAAGGTGCTGGCCGGCTTCACCAGGGACGTCGTCCTGCCGCTGGGATTCAGTTTCTACCTCTTTAAGATGATCTCTTATCAGGCGGATCTCTTCCGCGGAGAGATCAAGAGACAGCCGGAGATCCTGGATACGGTCGTCTATTTCACAATGTTCACACAGGTGACCCAGGGACCGATCATGCGCTATAACAACGTGGGATTCGAGAAGCGGGAGAGAACCGTGTCGGTGAAAGCCTTTAACGACGGAATGTTCTTTTTTGTCCTGGGACTGGGCATGAAAGTCCTTGTGGCGGATCCGCTGAGCATTCTGTGGAATGAGATCTCCAAGATCGGATATGAGAGCATCTCCACGCCGCTGGCCTGGATGGGCGCAGTGGGCTATTCTCTCAGACTATATATGGATTTCTGGGGATATTCCCTTATGGCGGCTGGAATCGGCATGATGCTGGGATTCCACTTCGTGGTAAACTTTATGCATCCCTACTGGGCCTACGGAATAGCGGATTTTTACCGCCGTTGGCACACAACGCTGGGGAGCTGGTTCAGGGATTATGTCTACATCCCCTTGGGCGGCAGCCGGAAGGGCAGACTGCGCACAGCGCTCAACCTGATCGTTGTATGGCTGCTGACAGGCCTCTGGCACGGCATCACGCCCAACTATCTGATCTGGGCAGGCGTTCTGGTCCTTCTGATCCTATGGGAAAAGTTCGTCGCCGCAAGACTGATGGATGCGCTGCCCATTCTGGGACATCTGCATGTGTGGTTCTTGATCCCGCTCACCTGGGTGATTTTTGCGATCCCGGACGTAAACGGCATTCTTTCCTATTTTCAGAGGCTGTTTCCCTTCTTCGGGAGCGGGATCAATGTCAACCGGGGCGATTATATCAAACAGATGATCAATTACTGGCCCTATCTGGGCGCCGGTCTCATGCTGTGCACGCCGCACTGGTACAGACTGATCGTAAAAAACAGGAGGCGTATGCCCGTCATGATCATCATGGCGGCCGTGTTCTGGATCTCTGTCTACAGGATCGTGATCGCGGCCAGCAATCCCTTCATGTATTTCAGCTTCTAAAGAGGAAGAAAGGCGGGGCGGACATGGATCCGTCCGCTGTATTTTGGAGATATATCTTTGAGATTTTTGAAACTCATATGGCGTAAATATACATTATTGTGCATATTGATCCTGACTTCGCTCCCGATCACGCTGCTGGGATGGGCCGGTAAAAACACCATCTACAGCGGGTACGAGTATAAGCCTGCCGAGAAACCGCTTCTGGCGCTGGTCCTCGAGGGGATCCACGACGGCGTCTATCCCTGGGAAATGGTCATCAAAGAAAAAGCGGAGGACGCAAAAGAAAAGCCTGCGGAGGAAAAGGAAGAAGCGGCGCAGGGCACATCTGCCCCGGAACAGACGGCGGAAGGCGCATCTTCCGAGGAAACAGATACGCCGGCGGAAAGCAAAACAGAGAAGCCGGCTGATACTGCGTCAGAGGGCAAGGAAGAGAAGCCGGCTGATGCAGCGTCAGAGGGCAAGGAAGAAAAGCCGGCTGATGCAGCGGCAGAGAGCAAGGAAGAAGCGAAAGACGCCGGGAAAGAAGAGGCAGGTACTGAGATCAGTCAGGAAGCGGACGAGAGCGCGGAAGTAGAGCAGATCGAGGTGCTCCCCTCCAACGCGATCCACGGAGATCCGGACAAGATCCCGGAGGGGGTCTGCAACCCGGTCATGCAGGCGGAGGATTACGGCGTTGTCAATGTCGCCTTCCTCTCACCCGACGATACGGAGTACAACACGGATACAGAGGGCATGTTTGCCAAGAACGGGATCTATTATAAGCTGCAGCCAGTGGAACAGGACTACTTCAAAGACGCGCTCTTCATAGGAGATTCCCGCACGGTGGGCCTGTGCGAATACGGAAGCCTCAAGGAGACGGCCGCATTTCTGGCCAAGGAATCCATCAATGTCTACAATGTTCTCGACAAGGAACTGCGCTATACAGACTTTGACGGGGAGTCATGGGACAGCACGGTGGAGGAGACACTGGAAAGAGAGACCTACGGCAAGGTATACGTCAACCTCGGCGTCAATGAGCTGGGGATCGGCACCACTTACATGTACTACGAAAAGTACAGGGAACTGCTGGAACTGATCCGGGCGTATCAGCCGGATGCACTGATCTTTATTCAGGGCATCATGCACGTCTCTTATGACAAGAGCAGCTCGGACAGCTGCAGAAACAACACCGTGATCTCGCAGAGAAACTATTCGATCAGCACGCTGGCCAACGGCAGGGACATTTTCTACATCGACATGAACCCCTATGTCTGCGACGAGGACGGCGACCTCTATGAAGATTACTCGGGAGACGGCATCCATCTGAAAGCTTTCGCCTATGAATACTGGGACCGCAGTCTTTTGGAAAATGCCATCGTATACGAGACGGCTCAGTGACGGGACGCAAAAGAAAAAAGAATATGCCAATTATTATCTTCTCATAACAGGAGGCGCGGAGTAAAATGAGAGAGATGGAATTCAAAATGGAGAGGGAGGGACTCCTCAAGAAGGGCGATCATGTAAAGATCGTGGAAGGCGTTCTGCCCAGCAATTATTACTACACGATCCATCCTTCTCTTGCGATGAGCGGCAACTATCCCTTTAACCAAAGACTGATGGCCAGAGAGGGAGAAGTGGAAGAGGTGGAAGAAAACGAGAGAGGTTTCTACGTGAAGGTCAGATTCGAGGAGGAGCAGGACTGATGCGGATTTCCTTTAAAAAAGTATTGAGCTTTGTGACAGTAATGACTGCGGCGGTGTTCCTTCTGGGATGCAGCCCAGAGATGACCAAGACGATGGCGGAAGCGGAAGAGGCGCTCGACCAGGGGGACTTTGAAAATGCGGCCCTGCTCTACGATGCGGCCATCGAGGAGGGCAAACAGCTCCAAGCCTGTTACAGGGGCAAGGGTATCGCGCTCATGGGAAAAATGGAATACAAAGCGGCTGAGGAGGCTTTTTTGAAATCCCTCGAGAGCGCAAACTTTCTCGAAAAGAACATATACCATGACGGGATGGAAAATGATATCCGGAGATATCTCGCAAGCTGCTACATTCATGCGGGAGAGCCGGAGAAAGCAGTCCTGATCTACGACGCCCTGCTTGAGAAAGACGACGAGAATGTCACGCTCTGCATGGAGCGCGGAACGGCCAAAGCCGCCTCGGGAGATCTGGAAGGAGCCAAGAGCGATTTTGACAAGGCGATCAACCTGGACAGGAACAATTACCAGATGATACTGGAGATCGCGCAGACTTTTGACAAATACGGCGGAAGAGAATACGGCAAGGCCTATCTGGCCGATGTCAGTGCTTCGAGAGAGGATGCCATCGATCCGGTCCTGAAGGGCAAGATCCTCTTTTACCTTGAGGATTACGAAGGGGCGGTCAGCCTGCTCACGCCCTATACGGAGTCGGATGAGAACGCATCCATGATCGTGTGCAGAAGCTATATCGCCCTCAAGAACTACAAAGCAGCCCTGGAGGTCATCAATAGCTTCGGAGACAAGGTGGACGGATCTCCGGCGCTCCTCAATCTTCTGGGCTCCGTCTATATGAGACAGAAGAAGTACGCGGATGCCGCTGCGACGTATGAGCGCGCGGTGGCGGCAGCGGCCGGCACGACCGAGCTGCAGGACGCCCTCTTTAACAGAGCCGTCGCATATGAATACACGGGCGACTTTGCAAAAGCCAGGGAACTCTTTACGGAGTATCTCAAACAGTACTCGGGAGATGCGCAGGCATCCAGGGAATTGAAGTTCCTCAACACAAGATGAAACAGCCATATGATTTGCAGCAGAAAGGGAAATGAAAACTATGATCCAGAAACTGATCCGTGAGATCACCAAAAAGGACGCGCCGGTCGTCGTCGGACTTGACCCCAATCTTTCCTTTATTCCCGGAAAGCTCCTTGAAGAGGCAAAGTCTGCGGGAGAGGGAGAGATCCCGGCGTACTGTGAGAAAGAAAATCTGATCGCCGCGGAGGCGGTATGGCAGTTCAACAAGGCGATCGTGGACGCAGTTTATGAGCTGGTCCCCGCCGTGAAGCCGCAGGTGGCAATGTATGAGCAGTTCGGTATTCCCGGAATGATCGCCTACAAGAAGACCGTTGCTTACTGCAGGTCCAAAGGGCTGATCGTGATCGGAGACGTCAAGCGAGGCGACATCGGATCCACTTCTGAGGCATACGCCAGAGGTCATCTGGCCGGAACGGCTTTTGATGTGGACTTTGCCACGGTGAACCCCTATCTTGGTTCCGACGGCGTCAAACCATTTATCGACGTATGCAAAGAACACGACAAAGGCATCTTTGTCCTGGTAAAGACTTCCAATCCCTCCAGCGGCGAGTTTCAGGACGTCCTGACGGGCGACGGAAGGGCGATCTACGAGCTTGTGGGACAGAAAGTCAGCGAGTGGGGATCAGACTGCATGGAAGGGGTATACAGCAACGTCGGCGCGGTAGTCGGCGCCACTTATCCGGAACAGGCGGCGATCCTGAGAAGGCTCATGCCACATACCTTTATCCTGGCGCCCGGATACGGCGCGCAGGGAGCGTCTGCGAACGACCTGAGCGGCTTTTTTGATCCGGACGGACTGGGCGCGATCGTCAACTCCTCCAGAGGCATCATAGCTGCCTACAAAAAAGACAAGTACAGAGAATTCGGCGAAGAGGGCTTCGCGGATGCCGCCAGAGCAGCGGCAGCGGATATGATCGAGGACCTTCGCGGTGCGATACACGGTCACAGAACAGTGTGGAACAGCATGCGCTGATCCGTACTCAGTCAAAAGAGAGAGGGAACGACGATGGAAGAGTACAAAAAGAGTTTTATAAACTTCATGGTGGATTCGCAGGTGCTCAGGTTCGGCGAGTTCACGCTCAAGAGCGGAAGAAAATCTCCGTTCTTCATGAACGCGGGCGCATACAAAACAGGATCCCAGCTCAATAAGCTCGGGGAATTCTACGCCAGGGCGATCAACGACAAATTCGGCCTTGAATTTGACGTGCTCTTCGGACCCGCCTATAAGGGGATACCGCTGGCAGTGGCGACCGTCATGGCGATCAGCCGCCTGTACGGCCGCGACATCAAGTACTGCGCAAACCGCAAGGAGATCAAGGATCACGGCGACAAGGGCATTCTTCTCGGATCCCGTCTCTCAGATGACGACCGGGTCATGATCATAGAGGATGTGACCACCTCCGGCGCCTCGATCGCAGAGACGGTTCCGATCATCCGGGCCCAGGCCGATGTGGACATCGTCGGGCTGATGGTCTCTCTCGACAGAAGGGAAGTGGGACCGAAGGGAACGGTCAGCGCCCTGGAGGAGATCCGGGACGATTACGGCTTTCCGGCCAGTGCGATCGTCACAATGGACGAAGTGCAGTCTTATCTGTACAACCGGCCGGTCAACGGCAGCATACTGATCGACGACAAGGTAAAGCATGCCCTTGACAGCTACTATGCCGAATACGGCGTCCAAAAATCCAAACAGTGATGACCAGTCGGCTCCGCCGCCCGCAAGGGCGGCAGAGCCTCATTTATCTTATAGGAAGATCCCGCAGATGAGGACGGGACCTGAAAGGCAGGACATATATGGATCTGATCGATCTCAGATACAGGATCGCGATGGAAAGGATGCGGGAGATACCGGGGGAGAATGCGGCAGATCCCGTATTCACCGACTATTTTGAACAGGGAGCCCGCTGGTTCATGCAGATGCAGGAGCATGCGCGCTTTCTGGCTTCCGAGGAAGTGAATACCTGTTCCGTTGATACGCTCAGAGATATGAACCGGCAGCTCTATGAGGAGATCCGGCCGGGACAATACGCGCACAGTTACGCAAATCCGGAATATGCGGTGAATAAGCTGGGCAGAGAATACGGAGCGCTGCTCTCATCGCTCCGGTATGAGATCCGAAGCGTGATCCCTTTTGTTTACAGAAAGGAGAAGGAGCGCTTCCTGATCCGGGCCGAGCTCTTTTTGGAAGTCTATACCTCTTTTACGGTGGCCTTTGCCGATCACGGCGGACGCCCCGCGCCGGAGAATGTGAGGAGCATCATTTATCAATATCTGGCAGACTATTTTGAAGATGAAATGGTCTTCTATCTTCGGGACCAGCTGGTCTGCGGAGACAAAGGCATTTTCCGCCGCATCATGGACGGGGGACAGGAAGAAAGAGACCTCTATCTCACAGGCGAATATGTGAGCCGGGACGAGATCACAACACACGAATACATAAACAGCCTGGACGAAGACGAGATCGGGCGGATCGCCGATTCGATCACGGAGGGATACAGGCGGGGATTTATCAACAGCGGCAAAAACATGGCGTCCAAGAAGAGCGCTGCGGTCATCTTTCATCTGGGCTTTGAGCGGATCGCAAGGCGCTGTATCCGCTCTCTGAAAGCAATGGGACTGAGCGCCGTCGTCTCCTCCGAGATCCCCACTCTGTTCCATCGGTACCGGAAGGGCGAGATGGGATACGGAGGGGCAGATCCGAATCCCCGGTATTTCTATGACCACAGAGAAGATCTCGCTCTCTATCTGGATGCATCTCTTCAGATGAGAAGGCTGGAGGGCCTGTCAAATGCATACAGGACGCTGAGAGAAAAGACGCTTCTGTATGCCGGGCCCGTCGTCATCGAGACTTTCGGCAGCGCTCCTTTTGTGCCGGCCGGACGGAAGGAGGCGCCTGCCTACGACAGTGACCAGAGAGCGATGTCTGCGGAGTATGAGATCAAGGCCGATGTCCTGTACAGCGACGCAGTGGCGGCTCATAACCGAAGCTTTACGATCATCGCCTTTCCGCTTCCGTCCATCGCCGGGAGCCGCGACGAATACGAGAAGATCTTTGAGGAAGTGGTCGCGATCAATACGCTTGACTATGCCTTGTATGAAGAAGTGCAGGGGAAAATGATCGACGTCCTGAACAGATCGTCCCATGTGGAAGTAAAGGGAATGAACGGAAACAGGACAGATCTTCGGATCCAGCTTGCGGAAGTATCCGACCCGGAAAACGAGGCAAATTTCGAAAACTGCACGGCCGATCTCAATATACCGGTCGGAGAAGTATACACGACACCTGTGCTGGAAGGAACAAACGGAAAGCTCCATGTGACCGGTGTCCATCTGGAGGGGCTTTATTTCAAGGAACTTGAGATCGACTTCAGGGACGGAAGAGTCTGCGGATGCAGCTGCGCGAACTTTGAAGACCGGAAGGAATGCCTTGCGTATATTGAGGACAATATCCTTTATCATCACAAGGATCTTCCGATGGGAGAATGTGCCATAGGCACGAATACGACAGCCTATGCCGCCGCCGCGAGATACGGGATCGCCGACAGGCTGCCCATTCTCATCGCGGAAAAGACAGGGCCCCATTTTGCGCTCGGGGACACGTGCTATGCTCACGAAGAGGACAACCGCGTCTATAACCCGGACGGCAAAGAGATCATAGCCAAAGACAATTCCGTGTCGATCCGGAGAAAGACCGACGCCTCAAAGGCTTATTTCGGCTGTCACACGGACATCACGATCCCCTATGAGGAGCTGGGAGAGTTCACGGCCGTCCGAAAGGACGGGACCAGGATTCCGATCCTGCTGGAAGGAAGGTTTGTGCTGGAGGGGACGCAGATCCTCAATGAACCGCTCCTTCGTATCGGATGACGCCGCATGAAGAGGGAAAAAGAATCTGGTCATGACGGTTCTTTCGAGGTTGCACAAAGAAAATGTTTTCGTTAAACTAAACTAGTGAAATATATCTTGACAAGGTCAAAGGGAAGAGTAAGGAGGCACAATGGCACAAGTAGGAATCGTTATGGGAAGCGACTCGGATCTCTCCGTTATGAGTAAGGCGGCGGAAATCCTCGACGAATTCGGGATCAGTTATGAAATGCATATCATTTCCGCGCACAGAGAACCGGACTTGTTTTTCAAATGGGCGAAGGGCGCAGAAGAGAGAGGGATCAAAGTTATCATCGCGGGTGCCGGAATGGCAGCGCATCTTCCCGGCATGTGCGCAGCATTGTTCCCTATGCCCGTGATCGGCATACCGATGCATACGACCTCGCTGGGAGGAAGAGATTCTCTCTACTCCATCGTCCAGATGCCCTCCGGGATCCCGGTGGCAACGGTGGCGATCGGCGGCGGCAAGAACGCGGGGATCCTGGCAGCCAAGATCCTGGCGGTGTCTGACAGCGCGCTTCTTTCCCGGCTCAAGGACTACAGCGCGAATATGGCAAAGGAAGTGGAGAAAAAAGATGCGCATCTTCAGGATGCGGGCTATAAGAACTATTGAGGACCACAATACGAAGGAGAATAACAATACATGGGTTTGGATTATAAGAGTTCAGGAGTGGATATTGAAGCCGGCTATCGCAGCGTCGAGCTTATGAAGCAGTATGTCAGCCGCACCATGCGTCCGGAGGTCATGGGCGGACTGGGAGGCTTTTCCGGCGCTTTTTCTCTTGAGAAGGTCAAGAAGATGGAAAAACCCGTGCTTTTATCCGGCACAGACGGCGTGGGCACGAAGCTCAAGATCGCCTTTCTGATGGATAAGCACGACACGGTCGGCATCGACTGCGTTGCGATGTGCGTCAATGATGTCGCCTGCGCCGGCGGTGAGCCGCTGTTCTTTTTGGACTATATTGCCTGCGGGAAGAATGTCCCCGAAAAGATCGCGCAGATCGTATCCGGTGTGTGCGAGGGCTGTGTGCAGTCCGACGCCGCCCTGATCGGCGGAGAGACCGCGGAGATGCCCGGCTTTTATCCGGTGGACGAGTACGACCTGGCCGGTTTCGCAGTGGGCGTCGCAGATGAAAAGGATCTCATCACGGGCGCGGATATAAAGCCCGGCGACAAGCTGGTGGGCATCGCTTCTTCAGGCGTCCACAGCAACGGCTTTTCACTTGTGAGAAAAGTGTTCGACGTCGGCGAGACGAATCTGAAACGATTCTATCCCGAGCTTGGCGCAACGCTTGGCGATACGCTTTTGACGCCTACCAGGATCTATGTGAAAGCGCTTCGCGCCGTCAGGGAAGCGGGGATCCGCATCAAGGGATGCAGCCACATCACCGGCGGAGGCTTCTATGAGAACATTCCGAGAATGCTCCCCGACGGGATCGTCGCGAACGTGAAAAAAGACAGCTATCCGATCCTTCCGATCTTTACGCTTATGCAGAAAAAGGGCGGATTGGAAGAAAAAATGATGTACAACACCTTTAACATGGGCATCGGCATGGTGCTGGCACTTGAGAGCGCGGATGCGGAACTGGCTGTCGAGGTTCTCCGGGCCGCCGGCGAGGAGGCATATGTGATCGGAGAGACAGCAGCCGGGTCCCGGAAGGGAGTGGAATTATGCTGAGCGTTGCCGTATGCGTGTCCGGCGGAGGGACGAATCTCCAGGCGATCATCGATGCCGTCGAGAGCGGCAGGATCGTCAACACGAAGATCGTGAAGGTGATCAGCAATAACCCGAATGCGCGCGCGCTGAAGCGGGCGGCGGACGCAGGGATCGAGGGGATCTGTGTATCGCCCAGATCCTATGAGACCAGAGAAGCGTTTAATCAGGCGCTGCTCGAGGCGCTTACCGCTGCGGAACCGGATCTCATTGTTCTGGCCGGATTCATGGTCGCGGTGCCCGCATGCGTGATCAATGCGTTCAGGGGCCGGATCATCAATATTCATCCGGCGCTCATCCCCTCTTTCTGCGGAAAGGGATATTACGGACTTCACGTGCACGAGAAGGTCCTCGAGAGAGGTGTGAAGGTCACGGGGGCGACGGTGCACTTTGTGGACGAGGATCTCGATCACGGGCCGATCCTTCTGCAGAAAGCGGTGGCAGTAAAAGAAAACGATACGCCTGAGATCCTTCAGCGCCGTGTGATGGAAGAGGCGGAATGGATCCTTCTGCCGAGCGCGATCTCATTGATCGCACAGGGCAGGGTATGGATCGATGAAAAAGGTATCACGCATATCAAAGAGTCTTGACAGGAGGACAATCCATGAAAGTATTACTGGTAGGAGGCGGAGGAAGAGAGCATGCGATCGCAGATGCGCTCAGAAGAAGTCCGCAGGTAGATACACTTTACTGTGCGCCCGGCAACGCGGGGATCGCAAGGATCGCGGAATGCGTCCCGATCGGGACGATGGACTTTAAAGCACTGACGGATTTTGCCAAAGAAAAAGAGATCGATCTCACCGTTTGCAGCATGGATGATCCGCTCTGTGCAGGGATCGTCGATGCCTTTGAGGCCGAGGGACTCAGGATCTTCGGCACGCCGGCCAACGCGGCGATCATCGAAGGCAGCAAAGCGTTCTCCAAGGATCTGATGAAAAAATACGGGATCCCGACCGCTGCTTATGAAGTCTTTGAGGATCCGGAGAAAGCGCTGGCGTATCTTGAGAGCGCCGCGATGCCGATCGTTCTGAAGGCATCGGGGCTTGCGCTGGGCAAGGGCGTCCTGATCTGCAATACGCTTGAAGAGGCGAAGGAAGGCGTCAAAGAACTGATGACCGACCGGAAATTCGGCGATGCGGGCAGCAGGATCGTCATCGAGGAGTTTATGACCGGCAGAGAAGTATCGGTCCTCGCATTTGCTGACGGAAAGCACTATAAGCTCATGAGCAGCTCCCAGGACCACAAGAGGGCCGGCGACGGCGATACGGGACTCAACACGGGCGGCATGGGCACTTTTTCACCCAGTCCCTTTTACACGGATGAGATCGATGCGTACTGCAGAGAGAATATCTACCAGCGGACCATGGACGCCATGGCCAAAGAGGGAAGACCCTTCCGCGGCGTTCTGTATTTTGGCCTCATGCTGACAGCAGACGGTCCCAAGGTGCTGGAGTACAATACGAGATTCGGAGATCCTGAGACGCAGGTGGTCCTGCCCAGGATGAGATCGGACATCATCGATGTCATGCAGGCCTGCATTGACGGGACGCTGGATCAGATCGATCTGGAATTTGAGGATAATGCGGCGGTCTGTGTCGTCATTGCTTCGGGCGGCTACCCGGGCAGCTATGAGAAGGGAAAGGTCATCACGGGACTGGACGCCTTTGAGGGCAGGGAAGGTTACTACTGCTTCCACGCCGGGACAGCCTTTGACAAAGACGGAAATACCGTGACCAGCGGCGGACGCGTTCTGGGCGTGACCGCACTCGGCAAAACGCTCAAGGAGGCGAGGGCCAACGCGTATAACGCTGCCGGATGGATCCGCTTCGAAGGACAGTACATGCGCCATGATATAGGAAAAGCCATCGATTCCGCGCAGTAAGACCGGGACCGTATGCAGAGCAGAAGGATCCTGTCCGGATCAGGGGCAGATCCTGAATAAGAAGAGTTAGCAGAGTACTGCATCTCAGATTGGAGTAGAAATGAGCAAATGGAGTAAAGGAATCAGAAAAATGCTGTCAGCAGCCGGGATCAGCTTTCTGATCGCGGCCAATGCGATGGTCATGCCTCTTTGTGCATCCGCAGCCACTGCAGTGACAGACGGCGTCATGATCAGAAATGACGCGTCTACGGAAGCCGGGATCATCGGCAGCCTGAACGAAGGCGACGAAGTCACTATTTTGGATGTGGTCCAGTCGGGCGACGGGTATGCCTGGTACTATATCGAGCTTGAAAACGGCAATACGGGCTATGTACGCAGCGACCTGTTAAACGCAAGCGAAGAGGAACTGAAGGATTTTGGCGGCGCGCCTGTGAACAAGGAAGAGGAAGCGGCCGAAGAACAGAAGGAAGAGACGGAAGCGCCGGCGCAAGAGACCCAGGAACAGGCAGAAGCAGAGAACAGCAATGCAGAAGCAGAGAACAGCAATGCAGAAGCAGGAACGACCCAAGAGGCCGCGCCGGCAGCTGCCACCGGGCAGACGCCTGCTGAAACATCCGGGGATTATGATGCCTCCAAAGACCCCAATGCTCATTTTTCCGTGAAGTATGAGACAGAAGCGGACGGTTCCGGCAACTGGTATGTCTATAACGATGACAACGGAAGCAGAATTAAGATCAGCGACATAAAGACAGCTGCAGATAATGCCGGCAATGCGGGCGGGCCCGGAATGTGGAAGCCTGCGGCCATTATCTTCGGCATTCTGACACTCGCTCTGGCTGCATTCGCCCTGTTTTTGATCAAATCCATCCGCGACGGAAGGAGCAAGAGCTCCCGCAGAAGATCTCTCGAGGTCGCCGGTTATACCCCCTATGAAGAGGACGGCGAAGAGGAAGAGACCGAAGATGAGTACTATTTCACAGATGACGAGGAGAGCGGGGACGGCGAAGAGAACACGGATTCCACGATCGAAGTCGAAGTACCGCAGGAGGAAGAACCGGTTGAACTTCCAAGCGGTGACGGAGCGGACGCGGAGATCAGCGCAGTTACGGACAGCTTGAGCAGATCGGTTCAGGACCTCACGGCGGAAGAAGCAGCTGAAGCGGATAGAGAAGAAGCGGATGCGGCGTCTGCAAATGATCAGGACGAAGCCGATGCGGCTGCTGCCGAAAAAGCAGACGAAACAGCGGAAACATCTATTGAGACTGCCACATCCGATACGGATGCAGATGCGGCCGATACGGATCCCGCAGCAGAGAAAGACAGCGGATCCGAGCCCGGTCACGCCGATGAAACAGAAGTGCCGGACAGCGATCAGGATTACGCCGATGAAGACGAGGCGTACCCGGATGAAGAGGAGTACGAAGAAGAAGATTACGAAGAAGACTACGACGATGAAGAATATGATGACGAAGATTATGAGGAAGACGGGGATTACAGTGACGGAGAAAGTACCCGCGTAAGATCCCGCGGTAAGGAAAGCGGCGGCTTCTTCGGCTTCTTCAAAAAAGTGTTCGGATCCGATTCGAAGGAAGACAGGGAGGACGAAGGAGAGGACTTTGATGAGGAGGAGCACGAATTCGATGAATTCAGCGAGTATCCGGAGGATGTCGATCTTCTGCCTAAGGAAGAGAATACGGAGGATGATCTCTCCGATGAGGACGACTTCGAGGAAGACGATGATGCCGGAAGCTCGAACGCCAGAGGCAGGCTGTCCATGCAGCGCGTCATGAAAAATGTCGGCTATAAGGAAGAGGAAAACGATTTCTCCGACAGTGATCCCGTTGAAGATGATGAGGATCTCGCTGAGTCGCTGTATGACGATGATGACGACATGTCCTTTTCTTTTATCGGCACCTCCCGGAAGAAATGAGCCTTGTGCTGAGGGGATCTGCACTGCGTGGTGACAGCCGAACTTGACATACAAATCCACCTGTTATACCATATATATAACAGGTGGATTTTGGCTTTTCTTAACAAAAAGGAAGGTGATATTATGCTGATCGAGATTGATTTCAGCAGTGATGAGGCTATATATCAGCAGTTATGCAATCAGATCATATTGGGGATCGCCACTTCAAGGCTGACGGACGGCGATGTTCTTCCCTCCGTGAGGCAGATGGCGGATGATATAGGCATCAACATGCATACCGTCAATAAGGCCTATTCGATCCTGCGCCAGGAAGGCTTTGTCAAGGTAGACAGAAGACGCGGCGCTTTTGTATCCGTGGATGACAGGAACCGGGAGCGCGCGCTTCGGATCATCGAGAAAGAAATGCGCGTGCTGCTCGCAGAGGCGAGATGCCGCGGACTGAGCAAGGAGGACCTGCTCATGCTTGTCAACAGGATCTATGACGAATATGACGGCGGAATAAAAAAAACTGACAGATACAAAGAGATAAGATGAGAGAAAATTATACCAAAAACGCACAGGAAGTCATAAGACTTGCCAAGAATGCTTCTAAGCACAACAAGCAGAATTATACGGGGACCGAGCACCTGCTCCTGGGGCTGATCGCAGAGCCGGACGGTGTCGCATCCAAGGTGCTCAGGGAAAACAACTGCACGCTGGAGCGGATCGGCGACATGATCTCACAGCTCAATATACACTCTGCCAACCTGGCGCTCCTCGATCACGAGGGTTTTTCCCCAAGATGCCAGAAGGTCATGCGGATCGCAGCCGGACATGCTGACAAGTTCCACTCGGAAATGATCGGGACCGAACATCTGCTCATGGCGATCATCACAGAGGGAGAGAATATCGCTCTGAAACTGATCGAGACCATAGGTGTCAATCCGGCCAAGCTCTATTTTGAGCTGCTGGCTGCCATGGGGGAGAATCCGACCGAACACAAGGATGACCTGAAAAAGGACGGCGAAGGAGGCGAACCGGGGATCCTCCCTCAGTACAGCCGGGATCTGACCGCGCTCGCCATGCAGGGAAGACTCGACCCGGTCATCGGCAGAGAAGAGGAGATCGCCCGCGTGATCCGTATTCTGAGCCGCCGGACCAAGAACAATCCCTGTCTGGTGGGGGAACCGGGCGTCGGCAAGACAGCGATCGTCGAGGGATTGGCACAGAAGATCGTGAGCGGCGCCGTTCCGGCCTCCGTAAGGGGCAAGCGTCTTCTGACCATGGACCTCTCCGGCATGGTGGCGGGATCCAAATACAGAGGTGAATTTGAAGAGCGCATCAAACGGGTCATCGCAGAGGTCATCGAAGCCGGGAATATCATTCTCTTTGTGGATGAGATCCATACGCTGATCGGTGCCGGAGGCGCAGAAGGCGCCATCGATGCGTCGAATATCCTCAAGCCTTCACTGGCAAGAGGAGAAATCCAGCTGATCGGCGCGACGACGCTGAATGAGTACCACAAATATGTGGAAAAGGATGCGGCGCTCGAGAGAAGATTCCAGCCGATCCAGGTGGAGGAACCCACTGCCGACGAGGCGGAGCAGATCCTCAGAGGTGTTCTGAGCGCCTATGAAGAACACCACAAAGTGAAAGTCAATGACGAAGCGATCCGCGCCGCCGTAGACCTGTCAGAGCGATATATCAACGACCGCAATCTCCCGGATAAGGCCATCGACGTGATCGACGAGGCCTGTGCGGCAGTGCGCCTCAAAAATATGGGCGGACATGAAGATCCGATCCGAGCGATGGAGAAAGAAGCGGCGGAAGCCGACAAAGCGATCGCAGCAGCCCTTTCGGACAACAGGATCGATGACGCCAAAGAGATCCGGGCACGGATCGAGGAACTGAACAGGAAGATCGAATCCGCAAAGCGCAGACGGGAGCGGCGCGACAGCACCCGGATCCCCGAAGTGGGCGTCGAAGATATTGCTCAGGTCATCTCCATGTGGTCCAAGGTACCCGTCAGCAGACTGACGGAAAAGGAGAGCGCAAGGCTTTTGAAGCTGGAAGATGAACTCCACAAGAGGGTGATCGGCCAGGAGGATGCCGTACACGCCGTGGCCAAGGCGATCCGAAGAGGCCGCGTAGGCCTTCAGGATCCCAACAGACCGATCGGCTCTTTCCTCTTCCTGGGGCCCACCGGCGTCGGCAAAACAGAGCTCTCCAAGGCGCTGGCGGAAGTGATGTTCGGCTCAGACCAGGATATGATCCGAGTAGATATGTCCGAATATATGGAACAGTACGCCGTGTCCAAGATCATCGGCTCCGCGCCGGGCTATGTCGGATATGAGGAGGGCGGACAGCTCTCGGAGAAAGTGAGAAGGCACCCCTACAGCGTCATACTGTTTGACGAGATCGAGAAGGCGCACAGGGATGTGTTCAATGTGCTGCTCCAGATCCTGGATGAAGGACATATCACGGATTCTAAAGGTCACAAAGTAAACTTCAAAAACACAGTGATCATCATGACATCCAATGTGGGTGCACAGAAGATCATTGAACCCAAGACGCTGGGCTTTGCCGATAAGCCTACGGCGGAACAGACCTATGAAAAGATGCGCAGCGGCGTAATGGATGAAGTGAAGAAAATGTTCAGGCCTGAGTTCATCAACAGGATCGATGAGATCCTTGTGTTCCACTCTCTGAGCGAGGATGAACTGAACCGGATCTGCACGCTTCTTTGCGAGGACCTGATCCGCAGGGCGGACAAACAGCTGGGCATCCGGCTCAGGATCACGCCGGCCCTGAAAAAGCACATCGTAAAGGAGTACTCGGATCCCAAAATGGGCGCGAGGCCCCTCAAGAGGGCGATCCAGAAGGTGATCGAGGACGAATTGTCTGAAAAACTGCTGGCGGAGGAGATCAGGCCCGGACAGACCGTCACAGCCGGCTTCAGAGGAGGTGCTGTTACGTTCGATGGCAGGGAGTAAGAGAAAGACAGGATTTTTTTGCCAGGCGTGCGGGTACGAGTCGGCCAAGTGGACCGGACAGTGCCCCGCCTGCAAAGCCTGGAACACCATGGTGGAGGAGCCGGTCAGGATCACTTCTTCGAGATCCTCCGGCAGCGGATCCCGGGGGGCATCCGCCAGGTTTTCCCTCGGAGATGCAAATAAGAGTTTTAAGCCGGTTCCCCTGTCCGCCGTGGAAGATCAGGAAGAGATCCGGTTTTCCACCGGTATGGCCGAACTGGACCGCGTCCTGGGCGGCGGCGCCGTCTCCGGCTCGCTGATCCTGGTGGGCGGAGACCCAGGGATCGGCAAGTCCACGATCCTTCTGCAGACAAGCTGCAACATGGCTGTGCGGGGGATTCCCGTCATATACATATCTGGAGAGGAGTCCCTGCGGCAGATCAAGATCCGGGCAGCCAGGATTGCCAAAGCGCCGGACGCCCTGCGCTTTATGTGCGAGACGAATCTGGATATCATCTCAGAGGTCGTGATACGGGAGAAGCCCAAAGTGGTCGTGATCGACTCGATCCAGACCATGTTCAGTGAAGACGTCGGTTCCGCGCCGGGAAGCGTATCCCAGGTGCGGGAGACAACAGCCGTTCTCCTGAGGCTGGCCAAGGAGCTGTCCGTCACCTTTTTCATCGTCGGGCATGTCACAAAAGAGGGTACAGTGGCCGGACCGCGCGTGCTAGAGCATATGGTGGATACGGTTCTCTATTTTGAAGGGGACCGGTACGCCTCCTACAGGATCCTCAGGGGCGTCAAGAACCGCTTCGGCTCCACAAATGAGATCGGGATCTTCGAGATGAGAAATGAAGGCCTTGCAGAAGTTCCGAATCCGTCGGAATACATGCTGAGCGGGAGGCCGCTCGGATCGAGCGGGTCCGTTGTGACCTGTTCCATGGAAGGGACGCGCCCCATGCTCACAGAGGTGCAGGCGCTGATCGTACAGACAAATTTCGGCTACCCCAGAAGGCAATCCACAGGCACCGATGCAAACCGGGTCAGCGTGCTGATGGCAGTGATCGAAAAGAGACTGAACGTACCGCTGTCCCAGTTCGACGCCTATATCAATCTTGCCGGCGGCATCAGGCAGACGGAGCCCTCGCTGGATCTGGGCATTGTCATGGCTATCCTTTCCAGCTATCGGAACCGGCCTGTTCCGGATGACATGATCGTCTTCGGCGAAGTCGGGCTTTCCGGCGAGGTCAGGAGCGTGAGCATGGCGGAGATGCGGGTACAGGAAGCAGCCAAACTCGGATTCAGAAGGTGTATACTACCGGCATCTGCGGCGGAAGGGATCAAAGTGCCGGACGGGATGAAACTGATCCCCATCAAGGGGATCGGACAGCTGTACGATCATCTTATCAATTCATAACATAAGGGGAAGAAAATGAGAAAAATAGATGAGACCGCTTATATCGCAGAGGGTGCCAGACTGATCAAGGACGTAGTGCTTGAGAAGAACAGCAGTGTCTGGTTCAATGCCGTGCTGCGCGGAGACGAAGAGCAAATCATCGTCGGTGAAGGATCCAACGTGCAGGACAACTGCGTCATACATGTGGGCCCGGGCTGCCCTACCATACTTGGAAAAGGCGTGACCGTCGGACATCTGGCCCTCCTGCACGGCTGCCGGGTCGGAGACAACACGCTGATCGGCATGAACTCCACGATCCTCAACGGAGCGGTGATCGGCCGGAACTGCATCATCGGCGCCGGCTCTCTGGTGACAAAGGGAGTCGTGATCCCGGACAACAGCCTCGCCTTCGGCAGACCCGCCAAAATCGTGAGGCAGGTGACGGAAGAGGAGATCGAATCGAATCGCTATGACGCGCAGTTTTATATCCGCGAGGCGGAAGAATACAGACAGTCATAGGCATTGACTATGTTTTTTTGCGCTTTAGAGCTATAGAATCGATTGGAGTTTATCGAAGATTTCCATTATGATTAAAGTACAGTAATGACGTGTTTTGAAGCGACATATTGTCTATATTTAACAAAAGGAGGGTAATTCAATGGCATTAGTTTACACCGAGGAGCAGAAAGAACTGATCGCAATGGTCAAGGAAATGGCTGAGAAGGAAGTTAAGCCTCACGTGGCCGAGTGTGACCGCACAGGCAACTGCCCCATCGAGCTCTTCGCACCCGCTCTGGAGATGGGTCTTCACCTGGCTGAGATCCCCGAGGAGTACGGCGGAATGGGCCTCAGCTTCGAGACAACAGCTATGATGTATGAAGAGCTTGCAAAGGTTGATGCCGGTTATGCAGATACGCTTGTTACCACTTTCGTTGCATTCCGTAACGTTATGCTCGCAGGCACACCCGAGCAGATCCAGTACTTTGCAGACATCGTTCAGGAAGGCAAGTTCGCCTGCTTCGCGATCACAGAGCCCAACGCAGGTTCCGATGCCGGCGCCCTCAAGGCTACCGCTGTAAAGGACGGAGATGACTACATCCTAAACGGCACAAAGACCTTCGCTACCAACGGCGAGTGCGCTTCCCTTTACATCAGCTTCTTCCGCACAGAGGAAGGCATCACCGCTTTCATGATCGATCGCGACACACCCGGATTCTCCGTTGGCGCACACGAGGACAAGATGGGATTCCGTCTCTCCAACACCACAGAGCTTATCTTCGACAATGTCCGCGTTCCTGAGAGCCGCGTAATCGGCAAGAAGGGCAAGGGACTCAACGTTGCTCTCGGCTGCCTCAACATTTCCCGCGCATTCGTCGCTACGCTGGCTGTAGGTATCATGCAGCGAGCGCTCGACGAGGCAGTGGCATATGCCAAGGTCCGTAAGCAGTTCGGCAAGCCCATCATCAAGTTCCAGATGGTCCAGGGCCTTCTGGCTGATATGGCAATCAAGACAGAGGCTGCAAGATGCCTTGTCAACAACACCATGAGAATGATCGACGCAGGTATGGACGTCCGCAAAGAAGGCGCGATCACCAAGTGCTTCGTAACGGATGTTGCTCAGGAAGTTACTTCCAATGCAGTCCAGGTTCTCGGCGGATACGGCTACAGCCGTGAGTATCCCGTAGAGAAGCTCATGCGTGACGTCAAGATCTTCCAGATCTTCGAGGGAACCAACCAGATCCAGAGACAGACTGTTGCAAAGTGCCTTGAGAGAGAGTATCCCGATCTTATCTGATCTGACTTTAATTTACTAACTAATTAATTGCTGCTTTTTTCCTGCCGCCGGGCCATTGTTCGGCGGCAGGAATGTCTTATGGATAAAAACAGCCGTGTAAAATTTTGAAAAGAGGCATCCAATGAGAGTACCAGGAATGAAGATTAACCCGGAGCTAGAGAAACTCTACAAGGAGCGCGGAGACTGGACAGACGATACGCTGCTCACCCGGTTCGAGAGATCTGTTGAAAAATTCGGAGACAGGGAATTTGTCGTAGATGATCTCGGCAGACGCTATACATATAAGGAAATGGACCGGTATTCCGATCAGGTGGCGGCTGTCCTGTATGAGTACGGCGTCCGCGAAGGGAGCATGGTGACTTATCAGATCACACCCCGCAGCGAATTTGTCGCCGTGATGCTTGCCTGCTTTAAGCTGGGTGCGATCTCGGCGCCTTTGGGCATGTTCTTTGAAGAGAAAAGTCTTCACGATATTTTGGCATTTCTGGGAAGCAATCTTCATATCAGTGTGGCAAAGTACAGAGGAAGAGACAGAGGCGGCATGATCGAGGAGTCGGTGGCCGGCGTCCTTTCCCCCAGAAAGATCATCCTGATCGGAGAGAGCCGCACGGCGCCTGAACTGGTCTGCATGGAAGAGCTCCTGATGCAGAGACTTCCCGTTCCGCCAAGGTATAAGGGGACCGGCACGGATCTGTCCACGATCCTGTGCACGTCCGGTACTACCAGCATGAGCAAGGGCGTAATGCTCACCAATGACAACATCATCTTCTCAGAGGACGGGTTCAACAAGGAACTGGGGCTGACGGAAGAAGATATCATGTTTATGCCCGCACCGCTCAACCACGCGACCGGGTATCATCACGGGATCATTTCCCCCATGCTCAGAGGCGGCAAAGTAGTGCTCCAGGAGAGATTCTGCTGCGTGGATGCGATCCATATGATGAACGACGAGAAAGTCACATATTCCATGGGGGCGACTCCTTTTATTTACGATCTGGTGGCGCAGCTGGACATCAGCGGCGAGAAACTTCCCTATCTGCGGTTTTACATCTGCGGCGGCGCACCGGTCCCTGAGTTTTTGGTCAACAAGGCATTTAATAATCACGGTATCCTTGTGTGCGAATGCTACGGATCCACGGAGAGTGTTCCCCATCTGTACGTAAGGCCTGCCGAGGCGCTGGATGTGCACGGCAGATGGTCCGGAAGAGCGATGGGCGGGATCGAAGTGCGGATCGTCGGAAGCGATCACAAGGAAGTCCCGAGAGGCACCGTGGGAGAAGAAGTCTCGCGCGGTCCCAGCGTATTTGTTGGCTACTATAAAAATGAAGAGGCAACGGAAAAAGCGCTGGATGACGAAGGATGGTGCTACAGCGGCGATCTCTGCGTGATGGATGAGAACGACAACGTGAAGGTGGTCGGCAGGATCAAGGATGTCATCATCCGCGGCGGTGAGAACCTCAACGCCAATGAGATCGACTCGAACCTGGAAGGCTGCCCGGGGATCAAGGATCACACCATCATCGGACGTCCCGAGGAGAGACTGGGAGAGAGGATCTGTGCTTTCATCGTCTGCGAGCCCGGATGCCAGCCGACCAAAGAAGACATCCTCGACTATCTCAAATCCAAAAGAGTGCCCAAGAGACTGTGGCCGGAATATGTCGAATACATCGATTCGATCCCCAGAACAGACAGCGGAAAAGTTCAGAAGTTCAAGCTGGATAAGGTCCTGCGGTCCAGGATGGGGCTTTCGGAGGACCATGTGGCGATCACAGCGGGAGACGCTGAAAAACACGGATTCAAGTAACAGGAAGAATATAACACGGAGGTTCTCATGAGCATACAGCAGACCGTAAGTCCCACCCGCTATATCGGGAGAGGAAAACCCAGAAGGACCAGAAAAGACATAGATCTGTTTCATTGCAGCGTTTGCGGCGGATACCTCACGGGATGGCAGAATACAGATGCCTCCCCCTGCTGCTGCGGACAGGAAATGGAACGAGTTTCCTTTGTGCCCAATGAGGAGCTGGACCCTTCCGTGCAGATCGATTACAAGATCCGCGGAAGTCTCAACAACAACTGCATAGTCGTCACATGGGGGAAAGTCAAACCGGTCTGGATCATGCTGGAATCCTTTCGCGGATCACAATTCTTCTATGTGGAGAGCTCCTTCAAGGAAGTGTTTGCGCTGGCTGGGACCGATGCGTATGCGTACTGCGACAAAGATCCCTGCAAGGAATGTTCCTTCCGCTGCAAGAGAGGGTTCGCGATCTATGCGAATTTGCCGGGGATCGGGATCGTGAAGCGGGAAGTGGACCGAATCTCGACAGACAAAGGATGATGGCAGACCTCTGAGAGGAC
>CACXGR010000263.1 GCA_902767235.1 uncultured Lachnospiraceae bacterium
ACATTGTTTCAGCATTGCGCATCCTGCATTATAATGGGATTAGACAGTTCATGATCAGAGGTGAAGGAGGAGACACCATGGCAATATTAGTTACAGGCGGAACAGGTTTTATCGGAAGCCACACAGTTGTGGAGCTTCTGCAGTCGGGTTATGAAGTGGTCATCGCGGACAATCTCTACAATTCCAAGGCGATGGTCGTGGACCGGATCGAAAAGATCACGGGAAAGAGACCGGCTTTTTATGAGCTGGACGTATGCGACAAACCGGCGCTGGACGCCCTCTTTGAGAAAGAGCGCATCGATGCGGTCATCCACTTTGCAGGCTACAAGGCAGTAGGGGAATCCACCAGAAAGCCCATTGAGTATTATGAGAACAACCTCGGTTCGACACTGACGCTCTGCAGATCGATGCGGGAGCACGGCTGTTTCAAGATCGTCTTCTCATCCTCTGCGACCGTATACGGCGATCCGGCCTTTGTCCCGATCACCGAGGAGTGCCCCAAAGGCATTACGACCAATCCTTACGGCGAGACCAAGTCCATGCAGGAGAGGATCCTCACAGACATCTGGAGAGCGGACAACAGATGGAAAGTCATGCTGCTTCGCTATTTTAACCCCATCGGCGCCCATGAGAGCGGCCTGATCGGAGAGGATCCCAAGGGAATCCCGAACAACCTGCTTCCCTATGTGGCACAGGTGGCCTCCGGCAAGCTGGAGAAGGTCCACGTATTCGGCAATGACTATGACACGCCGGACGGCACCGGTATCCGCGACTATATCCACGTAGTGGATCTGGCCAAGGGCCATGTGAAGGCGATCGAAGGCATGGAGAAGCTGGACGGCGTCAATGTCTTCAACCTCGGAACCGGACACGGCTACAGCGTCCTTGACATCATCAAGGCGTTCTCCAAGGCCTGCGGCAAGGATCTGCCCTATGTGATCGATCCCAGGAGGCCCGGCGACATCGCTGTCTGCTACAGTGACCCCGCCAAGGCAAGAGACGTCCTGGGATGGACAGCCGGCAAGAACCTCGAAGATATGTGCAGAGACGGCTGGAACTGGCAGAGCAAGAATCCCGACGGGTATGTAGAGTAAAAGACGGCGTCAGTATAAGCCGCCCCGGCAGGACCGCGCTGACGACCCCGGACCGGAAATAAGGGAGGCGAATATGTCAAAAAAGGGTGTTATCGGGGTGCTGTCGGCGATCCTGATCGCGATCGCAGCCTTTGGCATTTACCGATACTTTCACCCCACGCCGCTCGGCCTGCTGAGGCAGATGATCAGGAATCTGGGCCGCGTGGAATCTTTTAAAGCGGATATGACGACGAATCTGGACGGCACTGTCTCCATCGGCGGCATAGAGGCCGAGCTGGGGCTTAACTCGGATATCGGCATGGAGAGCGCGCTCAAAGAGGGGATCTCCCACCAGAAAGGGACCCTCAAAGTGTCGGCGATCGGCCTGTCCGTTGACGCACCGATCGAGAGCTATACGCAGTCCGAGGGCACGAAGACGACAACCTACTCCAGCACAAACGGCGGAAAGTGGGTAAAGAGCGTCGTGGACAGTGCTTCGACAAGTGAGACGACGGGAGAGCAGGGTCAGCAGGAAGAGCAGCAAAATGTCGACATTGACGTGGACAGCAAGGCGGTCATAGGGCTGTTTCAAAAGATCATGTCGGGAGAAGTCAAGGCGGAACTTGCGAAGGAGACCGAGACGATCTGCGGAAAGGAAGCTTTCCGGATGGATATAACCATCGCAGGCGATGTGCTGCAGTATATCCTGAAGATCATCATACAGGCCATGGGAGAAAAGGCACAGATCCCGGACGACCTGGACCTGACCAATACCACTACTGTTCTGGTGCTCCACATCTACAAGGACAGCAGACTGCCGGCGTCGCTCAGGATCGACTGCACGGAACTGGGCAACGCCCTGATCCGGAGCTTTCTGAAAACAGACGGGATCGAAGGCCGGGCGGACCGCTTTACTTTCGAGATCGTGGTGCCCGAATACAATACAGTAGACAGCATCCGGATTCCCGAGGAAGTGATCTCCGGCGCGGTGGACAGCGAACAAGCCAATATCCTGGACCTGCTGATCCCGGGGATGCAGTGAGCGCAGACCGGAGAGTATATGTGAGAAGTGAAAAAAGCTGTGATCCGATGGGATCGCAGCTTTTTTTTGGCGGGGATGCGGCGCCGGCAACCTTTTCGTGGTGCGACCGCTCCCGATTTGCTATAATTTTTACGGAAGCAGGAAGGAGCACAAAAGGATGCCTTTTACATACGAAGTAATACAATACTGCGGGGAAGACTGCATTGAGATCACCGGGTATGAAGGAAGACTCAGGAGCATGTCCGTTCCCGCCAAATTGGAAGGACTTCCGGTCAGAAGCATCGGCAGGCATGCTTTCGCCGGCAGGATGGATCTGGAGGAGGTCTCGCTTCCGGACACGGTGAGAAGGCTGAGCCTCTTTGCCTTTCACAACTGTGCAAGGCTTCGCAGGATGAACGTGTACAACAGCATTGAGGACTATTACGACGGTGCGATCCGGCAGTGCACTTCCCTCGAAGAGATCGAGATGGTCTGCAGGGGAGGATCGTATGCACTCATGAAGGAGATGCTGGGCGACAATGATAAGGCGATGAGTTTCCTGCTGCATCTTGAAGGCGCAGAGAATAAGACCGAAGATATAAGGCTTTCCTTTCCGGACTACGCGCTGATCGCATCGGAGAACACGATGGCCCGGACGATCCAGTTTGCCTATGAGGGAGGCGGCTATCAGTACCGGCAGTGCGTCCGCAAAAAGGAGATCCGCTACAGAGAATATGATCGGCTCTTCACTTTTATGGAGCACGACGATCCGTCCTTTGCGGCGGTGATCGCGACCGACAGGCTCATGTATCCGCATGACCTGGATGCGGTCGCGCAGGAGAGGTATACGGGGTTTCTGAGAGAACATGCTGCGGAGGCGCTGAGGCGTTTTGTCAGGGACGGGCAGATCGACAGGGTGCGTCTGGTCACAGAAAGGGGGCTGGCGGACGCAGAAGCGATCTCGACGGCGCTCCGGGAGGCCTCTGAGAGGAAGGAGACCGCGATCTGCGCGGTCCTTATGGAAAGCGGAAGACAGACAGGAAAGGAAGAGAAGGCCCAAGGCCTGACCCTGGAGCTGGATGACTGGTAAAGAGGCGGCAGAAGATTTGAAGCAGAAAGGACACGCAATGTCTCAGACAAGAGAAAAACTGGAAGAGATGGGCTTTCG
>CACXGR010000264.1 GCA_902767235.1 uncultured Lachnospiraceae bacterium
CCGGATTGAGCAGCCGCGCATGCGGTGGATCTGTCCGTCTTTGCCGGTCATCGGCTGATTGCAGGAATGCAGGAAAGGAAAAGCAAAGTGACACAGAAAGAGTATTATGACTTCAGAGAAGATGAAAACACAAGGCACGTGAGCCTGGTCTGCCTTTTAAAGAGCGCTGCGAAAAGATGGAAGATCATTCTGCTCGCAGGCATCATCCTGGGGTGCCTGTTCGGAGGCTATAAGATCTTTTCCATTCATTCCAAAAAGGATGCGATGATCGAAGAGTATGACACCTATATCAACAAACTGGATGCATACAAGGAGTCCCTCAGAGAGTACAAGCAGACGGTAAAGGATCTGCAGACTCAGATCAACGCCAAGCTGACTTATTTTGAGAGTTCCATAAAGATGAATATGGATACACAGAATGTGCCGATGGCGACAGCGGATATCGGCGTCACATCGACGAGATCCCTCAAAGCAGATGATATCGCCGGTATCAAAAATGCCATCTACAATGAAGTCGTCTTCGGGGATTCTGCAAACGCCGTGGCAGAGAAGTACGATGATATCACAGCGACCGGACTCAGAGAGCTGATCACCTGCAAAATGGCCGCGAGCGGGCCCACGCTCCGCATTACGGTGCGCGCACTGGACGAAGAGACGGCGGCGAAGTACAGGGACGATCTGCTCGTGGAACTGGGCAAAAAAGTGCTGACCATGGAGAAAGCCCTGGGAAGCTTCCAGATCGAGGCCTTCAACAAAGGCGTTATGACCGGCTACGATTCAGAGCTCTCCACATTCCAGGAGAAGCAGCACGCCTCTGTCACCACACTGGAATCGGCGGCGTATACGGCTCAGAACCAGAGCAACCAGCTTTCCAAACCCGTGGCAGTCCCCCAGTACTCCAAAAAGAACATGCTGATCAGCGGCATCAAGATGGGCGCGGTAGGCTTTGCGGGCGGCATCATTCTGGCGATCGCAGCAGTCATCGCTCTTCTGATCCAAAAAGGCGTCATCTTTACTTCAGATGAGATCGACGGGGAGTTCGGCATCCGGACCCTGGCGGAGTTCTCTGATATGAAGCCGGAAGAGGCGGAAAAAGAACTTGATTATGTGTTTGCCAGGATCGAGAATGCCATGAAGAAAGGCGCATCCGTGATCGCGGTGATCGGCCAGGCCTCGGCCGATCAAAAAGACAGGCTGACCAAAGCGCTCAACGACAGAGCCGGATCTTCCGTAAACTTCATCCATATCCCGGATATCCTTGAGAACGCTGAGTCTGTGAGAGAACTGAAAAAGGCGGACGGCGTTGTGCTGATGGAAGAGATCGGAAAGTCCGACTATCTCGGCGTCCGCAAAGAGATCGCTGTCATCGCTGACAGCGGGATAGAGATCGTAGGGTCTGTCTACTGCTGAACTTTCTGATGTAAAATGAAAAAATACAGCTTGTTCATTGTGACGATATTATTATGTCTGACGGCCGGCGCCGTCCTGTTCTGCGCTTCAACGCTGCCCTCCCGCAGGAGGGCGGCAGTGGGAGCGCATTTTCTGGCGGAAGAATCCTACAAAAAAGAGATTTTCGGGAAGAAAAAGATCCCATTTGATGCCTCAGCTGTTCAGATCGAGGGCATGGCGGTTCCCTGCAATGAAGAGACCGGGACTTTTTATATACCACTCAAAAGCGGAGAGGAGAAGTGCAGCTCTCTTCTTCAGGCGTCCGAACGGGGCGCCGCGATCTGTATATTGGACGATGCCGGCGCCGCAGACGGAAATATGCGCAAATGCGTAGCGGAAGGACATTCTTTTCAGGCGGCGGTGGTGAGCGGCCGGACCTTCATGGAGGCGCATCTGGTGTTCACTTACCTTCCGGCGGTCGTCCTTACCTATGATGACGGCGAGATCAAAGGGGAAGAGGAGCACACCGGCGGGATCCGCGTGTATGATCCGGAGAGGGAGTCCTTTATCCGGACGCCCTGCTCCTTCCATATGCGGGGCAATACCTCCGTTATTTTTGACAAAAAGAGCTACCGGCTGGAACTCCATGACAGCGCCGGCAATAACTGCAAGGAGAGCCTCTTGGGGATGCGCAGGGACGACGACTGGATCCTCAATTCCCTCAGCACGGACTGCACTCTGTCCAGAGAAAAGATCTGCTATTTTCTCTGGAAGAAACTCAATTCCATGGAAGAGGAACCGGTGCCTGCCCCTGAGGTGGAATACTGTGAAGTGTTCATCAATAACCGGTATATGGGCGTATACGGACTCATGTTCCCGGTGGATCGCAAACTCCTGGAACTCTCACCGGGAGATCTGCTCTATAAAATGAAGATATGGAGAGAGGAACTGACGGCGGAAGGCAGGTTCACAGATCACAACGGCGAAGAAGACATACTCAATAAAAACGGATTTGCCTATGCGACGATCGCATACCCCAAAAGCGGCGAGGGCGATCTGATCTGGGACCCGCTCCAGATCTATCAGGACTTTGTATTTGAATCGCAGGATATCCGGGATCTCGAAAAGAATCATATTTCGATCGACCGGGAAAACTTCATTCTCCACGAACTATTCTGCGAGATGACCCGGGCAGCGGACAACACCTGGAAGAATCTGTTCCTGACGGCCAGAAGTGACCGGAAGGGAGGGTATGAGCTGAGCGAGACCATATGGGATCTCAATTACACCTTCGGCGATGTATTTACCTGGGACCCGGACAGGGGAAATACCCGTTTTGATGCGGCAGGGGCGCGCAGCTATAAGCTTCGGTACGACAGGGACTACGGCTTTGCCGCGCTGGCGTCGGCCGATCCCACGATCCGCGCGGAAGCTGCCGCAAAGTGGAAAAAATGGCGGCAGGAGGGCATAGGACCGGCGTACATCATCGATCTGTTCAGGCAGGAGAGAGAAGTCCTTCTGCAGAGCGGCGCCATGAAGAGGGACTGCGAGAGATGGGACCGGACGATGCCCTCTGATGAATACGCCGATATGCTTGAAAAATGGATCGATGAGCGCTTTGATTTTTTGGATAATTTGTACCAATGAGAGGCTGAAAAATCGGCATTGTATATAATTTGGTGCAATTTTTGGCTGTTATATAATTAACAATTGCACAAATTGATAAATTAGGCTATATAATAAAAACTAAGTGAGTGTACTTAAATAACCAGAAAAGGGGGAGCAGCAATGTTTGGTGCTAAGCATTTGAACAGCATACATGCCGGCCACTACAAGAACACGGCGGCATGTGCTACAGAGGTAATGCCCGTCCCGGATGTGGTAAAGATCTCGATGTCGCAGAATATAGGCGCGCCTTGCAAGCCTCTGGTCAAAAAGGGAGATTCTGTCCTTGTGGGACAGAAGATCGGTGACACAGACGCTTTTCTTCACGTGCCTGTACATTCCAGCGTATCGGGAACCGTTACCGGTATCGAGACGCAGAGAAATGCCATGGGCGGCTTTGACACGCTCGTGGTGATCGAATCTGACGGCAAGCAGGAGGTCGACCCCTCCATTAAGCCTCCGGAGATCACTGACCAGCCCAGCTTTATCGCAGCGGTCAAGGAGAGCGGCCTGGTCGGACTGGGAGGCGCAAGTTTCCCGACATGGCTCAAGTTCAATCCCAAGAACCTGGGAGAGCCCATGACGCTGATCATTAACGGTGCGGAGTGTGAGCCTTTCATCACTTCGGACCACAGGACCATGCTCGAAGATACCCAGAATATCATCGACGGCGCACAGATGATCATGAAGTATATCCAGGCGCCCGAGTGCTATATCGGGATCGAGGACAACAAGCAGGATGCGATCGACCTGTTCAACAGGAAGTTTGCGGAGCAGGGGATCACCAATATCAAGACATTCCCGCTTCAGGCCAGCTATCCGAAGGGAGCTGAGCGTGTCCTGATCTACGAAGTCACAGGAAAGACTTGCAACGCGGGCGTACTGCCGGCTGATCTGGGATGCATCGTCTCCAACATCACATCCGTCGCTTTCCTGGGCCAGTATCTCAAGGACGGCATGCCGCTCGTGAAGAAGAGAGTGACCATCGATGGCGACGCCGTGGCCAAGCCCGGCAACGTCCTTCTTCCCATCGGAACCATGATCCACGACGCGATCGAGTTCTGCGGCGGCTACAAGGAAGAGCCCCGCAAGATCCTGATGGGCGGCCCCATGATGGGACGCGCGATCTTCTCTGACAGGATGCCGATCGTAAAGAACAACAATGCGATCCTTGCCTTCACGAAAGAGCAGTCCGTGATCCCGGAGGAGACAGCATGCATCAGCTGCGGCAGATGCCACAATGCATGTCCTTTCAATCTGCTGCCTACCGGATTTGCGGATGCCTATGAAGCCAGAGATGTC
>CACXGR010000265.1 GCA_902767235.1 uncultured Lachnospiraceae bacterium
CCGTAGGCAAGGTTGACCGGCGGGACTTCGTTGTAGCCGGCCATGCCCCTGGGATAGAACTCGCCTCTGAGGAGGGTGACGACGCGGTAGTAGCCGATCTCATCATTCCAGGTCGTGTTCCAGGCGTCCAGTTTCAGAGGACCCGTGCTCGTGCCGGTGACCAGGTACAGGATCCCTGCGCTGATCAGGGGCGTCAGAACGATCAGGAACCAGAAGAACACGTCGACAGGCCGGATGCTTCCACGTAACAGGCGGTTTTCATTGGATGATCTCAAAGACATAGTTACCTCCGTTGGGAAATTGGCGCGCCGCCGGGCGGCACAAGTCCATTATACACGTCCAAAGCCGGATTTTACCTCGAAAGGCCAAAATATAGCGTCAAAAACGCAAGAAATCAAAATAAATGAGGATTCTTAGCAGGAAGCATGGAAAAGAGTTATAATGGTAGCATGAGTGCAGCCTGTGCTGCCGGAAAGGAAGAGCCGCCCGCATTCATGCGCGCGTCTCAGATTGGAGAATCGATATGGATAACGCAGTAACGAAAAAAAAGGGAGGCATCGGCTGGGCGGTCATTTTAGCTTCTGTCGCGATCCTTTTTACATGCGGGTTTCTGACGGCGCTGGTCGGGATCGACTACGGACCCCATGAGCAGATCGCCCTGAGCCTGGACCTGTCGGACCTTGCCGCACTGTTCAAGGCCCATCCGGAGCCTCTGTGGCACCTGATGACGTACGGGCTGGTCAAACTCCTGCACTGCCGCGTGGAGATCGCCGCCGGCATCGTCTCCGGACTGCTCGTGGTGATCACGTATATCATCGCCTATTTTGCAATAAGCAAAACCGTGCCGGGACTGGAGTCCTATGAGACCGCGGCGCTGGACCTGGTCCTGCATCTGGCGGGGGCCGTCTATGTGCCCTTCTTCAATAAGGAGCCTTATCTGGGGCAGGGGACGCCCAACATCTGGCACAACCCGACCACCATTGCCGTGCGGCCAGTCGCACTGCTGATCTTTGTACTCGTATCGGCCATGCTGCTCACATGCCGGAAAGAGGAATTTGAAAAGGGGCTCCCCGCCGGAAAAGCGATACTGACGGCAGTGCTCCTGGTACTGTCCTGTCTGGCAAAGCCCAGTTTCGTCCAGGTCTTCTATCCGGCGATCTTTACGCTGATGATCATCTGGCTGGTCATGTATAAGGGAAGGAGCCTGAAGATCGCGCTGCAGCTTCTGGCGGTGTGCATACCGTCCCTGATCGTCATGATCCTTCAGTTTGTCGCTGCCTTTTACGGCGGAAACAGCGAGTCCGGCGGCATCACGATCGCGCCTTTCGTAGTGGCAGGCGCGAGGACGCCCTCTATTCCGATCTCGATGCTGCTCCTGCTTGCCTTCCCGCTGCTGATGCTGGTCATCTCGGCGGTCAAGAAGAGCTTGTCCTGGGAAGATGCGCTGGCCTGGCTCATGCTCTTCTGGGGCCTGATCTGGAGACTCTTTTTGGCAGAGAAGGGCGAGCGGACCTACCACGGGAACTTCTCCTGGGGATATATGCTGGCGGTTTACCTTGTCTGGTACTGCGCGGTCAGGAGCTACCTGAAGTTTTATTTCAGCGAGCAGATGACCGGGAACAAGCGGGGCGTCGGCTTTGTGCTCGCCACGGTCGTGCTGGCGGCGCACCTGCTGTCCGGACTCTACTACATCGGTTATCTTGTGTTCCTGGGACACGGGATGTAATATGGACATCATAAGGATCAGAGTGATTCAGACATATGACAGAAAGGCCGGGCGGCCGGCCTGCGGAAAAGGGAGGACAATATGGCTTTATTCAGAGGAGCGGGCGTCGCGATGGTGACCCCCATGAAATATAACGGAGAGATCGATTACGCAGTGCTGGAGAAACTGATCGAGGATCAGATCGCCGGCCACACGGATGCGATCATCATCTGCGGAACGACCGGAGAGGCGCCCACACTGGAGGACGACGAGCACATTGAGGCGATCCGGTTCACAGTGAAAAAGACCAAGAAGAGGATCCCGGTCATTGCGGGCACCGGATCCAACAACACAGCGCACGCCATCATGATGTCCAAGGAGGCGCAGAAAGCCGGCGCCGACGGCTGCCTTCTGGTGGCGCCCTACTACAACAAAGCGACCCAGAACGGTCTGGTGAAGCATTTCTCAGCTATTGCGGGAGCGGTGGATATTCCCTGCATCCTCTACAACGTCCCCTCCAGGACCGGATCCAATATCCTTCCGGAGACGGCGGCCAGACTGGGCAGAGAAGTGGACAATATCGTGGCGATCAAAGAGGCCTCCGGCAATATCAGCCAGGTGGGCAAGCTCGCCGCACTCTGCGACGGCATCCTGGATATCTACTCGGGAAATGACGACCAGATCGTGCCGATCTGCTCGTTGGGCGGCATCGGCGTCATCTCCGTGCTCTCCAACGTAGCGCCCAAAGAGACGCACAACATCGTGCAGTACTGCCTGATGAACCGCTATGACAAGGCCAGACAGCTTCAGCACAAGGCGCTGGAACTGTGCAATGCGCTTTTCTGCGAGGTCAACCCGATCCCCGTCAAGGCGGCGCTCAACATGCAGGGCTATAACGTGGGAGAGCCCAGGCTTCCCCTTACGGAGATGGAGCCGGCCAACAAGGAGAGGCTGAGGAAGGCGATGATCGACTTCGGATGCCTGTGATCCGGAAATAAAAAAAGACCGCTGCATGATTTGATTGATGCAGCGGTCTTTTTTTGAGAATCTTTAGGGGCGGCATGCCCATTCAAATACGTTATGAAAAGCTGTGTATTGCCGTCCGGCTCAGCTGCGCCTCTTTCCGGTGATGGAAAGGATCCGGATGAACAGGTTGACGACATCGAGATAGATGTCAGCCGCACTGTCGATCGCGTTGTCCAGCGTCTTGGGGAACTGCTGCGCCCTGTACCAGTCCAGCCCGATGTATCCGCAGAAGATCAGGGCCACGGCGTAGTCGATGAGCGTCATGGGGATGCCCAGGAGCAGGCCGCCGACCAGCTGTACCAGGATGCATCCGATCAAAGAAACGAACAGGGTCCGTCCCAGACCGGCAAAGAATGCGGGATACAGCATGGACAAAAGGATCATGATGACCGTCACGAGCGCGGTGGCAATAAAGGCGTAGGCCACGGAGTGTCCGGAGAAAGCCGTCACAAAGAAGGTCAGGAGCAGGCCCATGGAGATCGCCATACCGGTAAAGGCGGCAAAGCTCACGGCCGGGCTGTCGGACTTGTGCACGAGAATGGAACAGCCGATGGTCCCCACAAAGTAAATGGCCAGCACGGCAAGATAATTGATGCGCAGGATCTGGTATACGAAAACGGTGGACATCACAACATTGATCAGGACACCCCACAGAAGGGTCAGCCCGATGGTAAGATTGTAAGTGCGCTCGGACACCATTGTTCCGGCGTAGTGGTTCATACGCTCAAGACGATATTCTTTATTCATATCAGCCATAATTCACCTCCAATTTCTATAAATGCGAAATGTTCGGTCAAAACAGAGAAATCTGCAGAGAGATCTGACCGCCTTTCTGTGTCCCATTATATAGCATGAAAGAAAGAAAAAAAGTGAAAAATGTGTGAGATCGAGCCCTTTATTTCTCTAAAGCGGCAAAATAGCGATATTGTGCTCATCGATATTTCGTTGTAAAATATCTCGTTGTCACAAACAGTATGCCGGATCACGCAAAGATCCGGCTGTGAGAGAAAGGATGAGCACGATGTTCAAATACGCATGTCTCAATAATATTTCCGAAAAAGGACTGGACAATTTTACCGCCGGATACGAGAGGACGGAGGATCTGCA
>CACXGR010000266.1 GCA_902767235.1 uncultured Lachnospiraceae bacterium
ATCCTGTTCTCGGCGACCCTTCTGCCGATCCGGTATTACAAGCGCCTTTTGGGCGGGACGCAGGAGGACTACGAGGTGTATGCCAGGTCTTCCTTTGATCCGGACAAACTCGGGCTCTTTATCGCCGGGGACGTGACCAGCCGCTACCGCGAGCGGAGCGGAGACCAGTACGGCAGGATCGCTTCCTGCATACACAGCGCCGTATCCCAGAGGCATGGCAATTACATGGTCTTCTTTCCGTCTTATGCCTTCATGGATCAGGTGCTGCAGCAGTACCGGGACATGTATCCGCCGGACGAAGAGACGGCTCTGGAGGTGCAGAGCCCCCAGATGACGGAAGATGAGCGAAGGGACTTCCTGCAGAGCTTTGAGGAGTCGAGTGACGAGAAGAGCCTGATTGGCTTCTGCGTGCTGGGCGGGATCTTCAGCGAGGGGATCGACCTGCGGCAGGACAGGCTGATCGGCGCGATGATCGTCGGGACCGGCTTCCCCAAGGTATGCGCGGAGAGAGAACTGCTCAAGCACTATTTTGACGGGCAGGGAGAGAACGGATTTGACTACGCCTACCGCTTTCCCGGCATGAATAAGGTGCTGCAGGCGGCCGGAAGAGTCATCCGGACGGCGGAGGACGTGGGCATCGTGGTGCTCATGGACGACCGCTTCTGCACGAATACATATCAAAGATTGTTCCCTGCGGAATGGCGGGACAGCCGTCAGACGGACAGCGCCCGGATTGGGGACAAAATATCGAGATTTTGGGATGAATGGCTCTGAATTGTGGATAACTTTGTGGACAATGTGGATTTCTTGAAGAAATATCAGCTTTTTCTATTGCAAAATAGAGAAAAGTGTGGTATTGCCTTGATCCATGTTCGATAATAGAAGGAGGAATAGTATATGTGGGCTGAAGAAAGTGTGATCTACCAGATCTATCCGCTGGGAATGTGCGGCGCGCCCTACGAAAATGACGGCGTACCGGCACACAGGATCCTGGAAGTGAAGGAATGGATCCCGCACCTTTTAAAACTCGGGATCACGGCGGTCTATTTCTGTCCGGTCTTTGAGTCGGATACGCACGGCTACAACACCAGGGATTATAAGAAGATCGACACCAGGCTGGGTACCAACGAGGACTTCAGGGAAGTCTGCGGCGCGCTGCATGAGAACGGGATCCGGGTCATCCTGGACGGCGTCTTCAACCATGTCGGACGCGGCTTCTATCAGTTCGCCGATGTGCTTGAGAAGAGATGGGATTCACCTTACAAGGACTGGTTCAACGTGAGCTTCGACGGGAACTCCCCTTACAACGACGGACTGTGGTACGAGGGGTGGGAAGGCAATTACGACCTGGTAAAGCTCAACCTCCGCAACGAAGCGGTGATCGCGCATATCTTCGACGCGATCCGGTACTGGGTGGAATATTTTGACATAGACGGACTGCGGCTCGATGTCGCGTACTGCCTGGACAGGGACTTCATCCGCAGACTCCGCGGATATACGGACTCCCTCAAGCAGGATTTCTACCTGATCGGCGAGATCCTGGGCGGCGACTACAAGACCATCATGGGCGAGGGCATGCTGCACAGCGCCACGAACTATGAGTGCTACAAGGGGCTGTTCTCCAGCTTCAACAGCATGAACCTTTTCGAGATCAATCACTCGCTCATGCGCCAGTTCGGCTCGGATCCCTGGTGCCTGTACAGGGGATATCACCTCTTGTCCTTCGTGGACAACCACGATGTGACGAGGGTCGCGAGCGTTCTCACCAACAAAAAGCATCTGCCGCTGATCTATGCGCTGGCCTTCGGCATGCCCGGCATTCCCAGCATTTACTACGGCAGCGAGTGGGGCGTCACCGGAGAAAAGAGCCAGGGCGATCCCGCACTGCGGCCCCGCATCGGGAAGCCGGAGTGGAACGAGCTGACGGAGTGGATCAGCAGGCTTGCCGCCGCCAAAAAATCGTCTGCGGCGCTCTGCTACGGAGACTTCCGCAGTGTCGTTCTCACCAACAAGCAGTGCATCTTCGAGAGAAAGACGGACAGCGAGAGAGTGCTGGTGGCCATCAACGCGGATGAAAACGAATATGTCGCGCACTTTGACGCGGGCTGCGGAACGGCGGTGGATCTGATCACCGGCGAAAAACACGATTTCGGCGGCGGCAGCAGGCTTCCCGCTTACAGCGCCGCTTTCTGGAAGATGGAGCGATAAGGAATACCGGCTCAGCCGGGGATTTGTTAAGGAAAGGACGGAAGAAGATGGATAGTAGTATGGAAATGATTCTGGTGGCGGGACTGCTGCCTTGCGTTGTTCTGCTGTTTTACATCTACAGGAAAGACACTGTGGAGAAGGAACCGGTCGGACTTTTGATCAAACTCCTTCTTTTGGGGTGCCTCTCCACGATCCCGGCGATCATACTGGAGATGATCGGATCATATATTCTGAGCGCGATCGGGCTCACAGAAGGGAGCACCCTTTACTATCTCATAGAGAACTTCCTGATCATCGCTGTTGCGGAAGAAGCCAGCAAGCGCTACATGCTCCGAAAAGGGAGCTGGAATGATCCCGCTTTCAACTACGTCTTTGACGGCGTTGTATACGCGGTATTCGTTTCACTCGGCTTTGCGGGTCTTGAAAATGTCGGCTATATAGCGGGCTTTGGCATGGAAGTGGCCGTGATCAGAGGTCTTGCCGCTATTCCGCTTCACGCGATCTGCGGCGTGTTCATGGGACACTTCTACGGACTGCACAAGGCCTATTCCAAGTACGGATACGCAAAGGAGGCGGCTGCCAACAAGAAACTGAGCCTTCTGGTCCCGGTCCTCATCCACGGCTTCTATGATTTCTGCGCATCGGTCCAGAGTGAAACGATGAGCTATGTGTGGCTGGGCTTTGTC
>CACXGR010000267.1 GCA_902767235.1 uncultured Lachnospiraceae bacterium
CTGGCCAAGTGCTACGGCGGTGATATCTCCCGTAAGAAGAAGCTGCTGGAGAAGCAGAAGGAAGGCAAGAAGCGGATGCAGATCGTCGGAAACGTAGAGATCCCGAAGGAAGCCTTCATGAACGTCCTGAAGCTGGATTCGGGGAGCTGACCATCGGATACCGATGACCGCGTAGAATATGCGAAGAAAGGCGGTGCATGCGCGATGCAGGACGACACGCGCTGCGGACCGGTCTCATTGTACCTGCATTTTCCCTTTTGTGTGAGAAAATGCAGGTATTGTGATTTTCTGTCAGGGCCGGCCGCGGCAAAAGAGAGAGAAGAATACATTCAGACCCTGTGCCTTGAGATCGAGCTTCGCGCCGCGGAAGTTCCTGCCGGGGTCGATACGGTCTTCATCGGCGGAGGAACGCCGTCGCTGATGACGCCCGATCAGGCGGAGCGCGTGATGGCGGCGATCCGCCGCAGTTATGTCCTTGCGGACGATGCGGAGATCAGCATGGAGGTCAACCCGGGGACGGCAGACGCAGATAAACTGTGCGCTTTTCGGAAAGTGGGGATCAATCGGCTGTCGATCGGCGTTCAATCTTTTGACGACGGAGAATTGAAGCTCCTGGGAAGGATCCACACGGCGGACCAGGCTCGGGAGATCATGTCGGCTGCAAGGGAAGCGGGCTTTCAAAATATCAACCTCGATCTGATGTCAGCGCTGCCCGGGCAGAGTGTCCTCTCCTGGGAGAGATCGCTGCAGGAGGCCGTTCGGCAGGCGCCGGAGCATATCTCGGCCTACAGCCTGATCATTGAAGAAGGGACACCCTTTGCCGCTATGGCGCTGCCGGCGCTCCCTTCGGAGGAAGAGGACCGGGAGATGTACCATTTCACGAAGCATTTTCTTGCTTCGAATGGCTATCGGCGCTATGAGATCTCCAATTACGCGCGGGAGGGCTTTGAATGCAGACATAACTGCGGCTACTGGACCGGGCATGACTATCTCGGGCTGGGACTGGGCGCCTCCTCCTGTCTGGGCGGCGAGCGGTTCCGGAATCCGGATCGGATGGAGGAATATCGGGAAGCGGTAAAAAGGATGGACGATGATCGCCCCGACCCGCCGGCTTTTTCCGCCATGCGGTGCGGGAGGGAGATCCTGACATCCAAGGATCGGATGGAGGAATTCATGTTCCTCGGGCTGCGCATGACGGACGGCGTCTCGGAAAAAGAATTTGAGAGGCGCTTCGGGGTCCCGCTTCAGGAAGTGTTCGCTGACGTGCTCAAGAGGCATCTGGACCAGAATGTGATCTGCCGCATTCCGGTCAGACGGCAGGGAGATGCGGCTGGGACCGGAGACATGGCCGGAAGCAGAGCGGCGGCCGGAATCGGAGAGGCGTCTGATCTCAGGATCGCGCTCACTGAGTACGGCATGGATGTGGCCAATTATGTAATGGCGGACTATCTGCTGTGAAAAATCCGGCCATCGGCCTCCCGTTCCGACAGATGCAATATGTGTTATTTTTCCCTTCTTTGGCGGATATTCCGCCAAAGAAGGGAAATGAAAGAGGGTACCTGCAGGGCCTGGCACTATATGTATATGCTTTCAAAACCTTTCTTTGGTGGTCAGACCGCCAAAGAAGGGAAACGGAAAGGGTATATTCGCAAAAAATCTGTCAAAAACCGAATGAAAATATTCGATATTTTGCCCAAAAGAGAAGAAATGCCGTCAGATCGAGTCAAAAAATGAAAAAGACAGTTGAAAAACGGCGCACCGGTTCATATAATCGGCTTATCTTTCAAATCCCGCAGTCACGAAGGGGTTTGGTCTATCATTTCTGAGTTTTCTTTCCGGTTCCGGAAAAAATCCTCAAACAGTACAATTTCATAGCAGCAGCAGTAAAGCACAGTATGAACAGGAGGTTTCATGTACAGCAGTATCATTACAGGGGCAGTTCACGGGATCGACAGCTATCTGATGAGGGTTGAGACCGATATATCCAGTGGAATGCCGTCATTCAACATGGTAGGCTTTATGAGCGGAGAAATGAGGGAGGCCGGAGAACGTGTCCGCGTCGCGCTCAAGAATTTCGGGATCCATCTGCCGCCCCAAAGGATCACGGTGAACCTGTCGCCGGCGGGTATCCCCAAGAGAGGGATGGTGGTGGATCTGCCGGTGAGTATAGGCCTTTTGGCATGCCTGGGAAGCATTCCCGTCAGGGCGACAGAGAATGTCCTCATAGCGGGAGAACTAGGACTGAACGGAGAGATCAGGCCGGTAAAGGGCATCCTTTCTATTGTCATGGAGGCCAAGAACAGCGGAATCAGCACATGCATCGTGCCAAACGGAAATCTCTCCGAGGGAGCGCTGGTGCACGGGATCCGGGTCGTGGGCGTCAGGACATTGGCGGAACTGGTCAGTTATCTGAGGGAGAACCCGATGGAACGTGATCGGCTTCTTCCTCCTGCTGAAGTGGACGCGGCACAACTTCTGAGCCAGGCGAATAAAGCCGTTTATCCGGACCTGTCCGGCGTACACGGACAGCGGCAGGCCAAAAAAGCACTGGAGATCGCAGCTGCCGGATTCCACAATATTTTGATGAGCGGGCCGCCCGGGACGGGAAAGAGCATGCTGGCTAAATGCCTGCCGGGGATCATGCCGCCCCTCACCACGGATGAAGCGCTGGAGATCACAAGAATTTACAGCGCAGCTGGTCTATTGCCGGAGGATACGGCACTGATCACAGAGCGGCCCTTTCTGTCGCCGCATCATTCCGTCACGAGAGCTGTTTTGATCGGGGGCGGCAACATTCCGACCCCGGGGCTGATCACATTGGCACATCTAGGCGTCCTGTTTCTGGACGAGATCTCAGAATATAAATCATACGAACTCAATTCTCTCCGGGAGCCGCTGGAAAACCGGGAGATCACGATAAGGAGACTGACCGGCGCATACCGTTATCCGGCGAGGCCGCTTTTGGTGGCGGCGTCGAACCCGTGCCCGTGCGGCTACTATCCGGATATGAACCGGTGCAAGTGCACGCCCAAAGAGGTGCTCAGATATCAAAAAAGGATCAGCGGTCCGTTTATCGACCGGATCGATTTCAGAGTCTATGTCGGAAGAGTCAATGCGGATGAACTGCAGGGAAGTGAGCTGGAAGAAAGCAGCAGGACCGTACAGGCGCGCGTCATGGAGGCGATCGAAAGGCAGAAGAGGCGTTTCGCGGGGACACCTTTTCATTACAATGCGGATATGACAGCGGATGCAGTGGAACACTTTTGTCCGCTGAATTCGCTGCTGGCCGGCAAAATGAAGATCGTCTACGACCAGCTGGGCATGAGCATGAGGTCCTATCACAAGTCTTTGAAGATGGCCAGGACGATCGCGGACCTGAACGGCAGGGAGATGATCCTGGAGAGGGATCTCATGACGGCGGTGGGATTCAGACTTCCGGAAATAAATGATGAGGAGCACTTGTCGGGAAAGGAATTTGACAGGGACAAGAAGATCCTGACCGGGAGCGGGGAACACCGAAATCTGTTTGAGGCATAATGAGGGGAGGACATAAGATGAAAGACAGAAAGATCAATCCGTATGCGTTATGGCTGTACAGTATAAACGGAGTCGGAAATAAGACCATAAAGGTGCTGATGGAGACCGCTTCCTGTGCGGAGGAAGTCTATCATATGTCGCAGGACGAACTGAATATGTGCCTGGCGGATAAGCTGAGGAGGAGGGGAGACGAGACGGGAAAGGCGCTCAACATCTATTTTGCGCAGGAAGAGGATCCGCAGAAGAAGGCGGAAGCGCTCCGGGAGAAAGGGATCTGTTTCGCGAGTGTGGAAGACGACTGCTTTCCCGGCAGGCTCAGAGGCATACCGGACTGCCCGTACGGCATCTATTACATCCGGGATCTGCCGCCCGAGGATGCGCCGTCCGTGGCGATCGTGGGCGCCAGGAACTGCTCCGGATACGGGAGAGAGCAGGCCAGGATCTTTGCGGAAAAGCTGGCGCTGATGGGGATCTCCGTGATCAGCGGCATGGCCCGGGGCGTTGACGGCATTGCGGGCAGGGCGGCGGCCAGGGCAGGCGGGCGCTCCTACGCGGTGCTCGGGTGCGGCGTCGACGTGGCCTATCCGCCGGAGAACAAGGAGCTCCACCGTATTTTGACAGAAAAAGGGGGGATCATCTCGGAAAATCCGCCGGGGACGGAGCCGCGCACACAGCTCTTTCCGCGGCGCAACAGGCTGATCAGCGGGCTGGCGGACCTGGTTCTGGTGATCGAGGCCAGGCGAAGGTCGGGCACGGTCATCACGGTGGACGCGGCGCTGGAGCAGGGGAGGGATATTTTTGCACTGCCGGGGCGGGTGAGCGACGCGCTCAGCGACGGATGCAATTTCCTGATCTCACAGGGCGCCGGGATCGCCTGCTCACCAGAAACGGTGATCGAGCATTTTTACGGCGTCAGAGACAGCGGGACCGTGTTGTTTGAACAGAAAAGACTGGAGAGAAACCGCAGAAGGGACGAGCTGGACGGACCCGAAGCGGTTTTATTTGATGTGCTTGGATACGGGGACATCATGGAGACGGAGTTTTTGATCAACAGGATGGAGAGCATTATGGGGAAGCACGTGGACGCAGAGGAGTTCACGGCGTGCATGATGCGCCTTCAGGTGAGAGGACTGGCACAGGAGATCGGTTCCGGCCATTATAAGGGTATATAAGTTCATCTGAAACATTGATTTGTGCCGTAAAAAATTGTACAATCATTAATTGTTGAATTCATAAGATGTTACGACAGTATTTCAATAAACACTGAGAAAGGAACCAGATATGGCACTGATCAAGAAGCCGGTCACTGGCATGAAGGACATCCTGCCCGCAGAGATGGAGATCCGCGACTACTGCATCTCCGTCATCAAGAAGACGTATGCGGAATTCGGATTTCAGTCCATCGAGACGCCCTGCGTCGAGAATATCGCCAACTTAACGAGCAAACAGGGAGGCGACAACGAAAAGCTGATCTTCAAGATCCTCAAGAGAGGCGAGAAGCTCAAACTCGAGAGCGCGCAGACGGAGGCGGATCTTGTGGACGGCGGCCTCCGCTATGATCTGACCGTGCCGCTCGTTCGCTATTTTTCCAACCACCAGAATGAGCTCCCGATGCCTTTCAAGGCCCTGCAGATGGGCAATGTCTGGAGAGCGGACCGCCCCCAGAAGGGCAGATACCGTCAGTTCATGCAGTGCGATATCGACATCATCGGAGAGCCCAGCAACCTGGCGGAGATCGAGCTGATCCTTGCGACCACCACGACGCTGGGAAATCTGGGATTCAAGGGATTCCAGATCCGCATCAACGAGAGGCGGATCCTGAAGGCGATGGCGGCATACAGCGGCTTCCCGGAGGACAAATACACGGATGTCTTCATCATTCTGGACAAGATGGACAAGATCGGTCTGGAGGGCGCCGCGAAGGAATTGCTCGAGGAAGGCTTTACCGAGGAGATGAAGGACCGCTATGTGAGCCTGTTTGAGGGACTGAAGGACGCGCAGGACCAGCTCGGCTATCTCGAGGAGAAGCTCGAGGGCTTCATCGAGCCCGACGTGATCCCGCAGCTGAGGGAGGTCATGGAGAGCGTCGACGGGACGAAGACGGCGGACTTCGAGATCGTATTCGACCCCACGATCGTGCGCGGCATGTCCTACTACACCGGCACGATCTTCGAGATCGCCATGCCCGAGCTCGGCATCAGTTGCGGAGGCGGCGGCCGCTACGACGGCATGGTGGGCAAGTTCACCGGCAAGGACGTCCCTGCCTGCGGATTCTCCATCGGATTTGAGCGCATCATCCTGATTCTCATGGAGCAGGGCTTCAAGATCCCGGGCAGACCGGTCAAAAAAGCGTATCTCATCGAGAAGAACATGCCGGCGGACCGCCTGTGCGAAGTGATCCGGCAGGCGCAGAAGGAGCGCGCAGAGGGCACCCGGGTGCTGATCGCCCGCATGGCCAAGAACAAGAAGTTCCAGAAACAGCAGATGGCGGAGAGAGGCTTCGACCAGTTTGAGGAGTTCTACCGCGATCCGATCAGCAGATAAGTGACAGTGAAAGAGGGAGCGGACAGATCGGCCGCGATCCCTGTGACAGGAGGAATAGAAGAATTATGGCGGAATCAATGTTGGGATTAAAGCGCACATGCAGATGCGCGGAGCTTAGCGAAGCCAATGTGGGCCAGACCGTCACCGTGATGGGATGGGTGGCCAAACAGAGAAACAAGGGCGGACTGGTTTTTGTGGACCTGCGCGACAGAAGCGGGATCCTGCAGCTGATCTACGAGGAGACAGAGTGCGGACCGGAGAATTTTGCCAAAGCAGAGAAAATGAGAGCGGAATTTGTCGTTGCCGCGGTGGGAACGGTATGCAGAAGAGAGGCCGTCAATGACAATATCGCGACCGGCCATATTGAGATCCGCGTCAAGGAGACGAGGATCCTGTCCGAGTCCGAGACGCCGCCTTTCCACATCGTCGAGAACAGCAACACCAAGGAGGACCTGCGCCTCAAATACAGGAGCCTGGACCTTCGCCGTCCCGATATGCAGAGAAGGCTGATCCTCCGCAGTCAGATGATCCAGAACATGAGAGAGTTCATGGCGGGAGAGGGCTTCCTTGAGATCGAGACCCCCATCCTGTGCAAATCCACGCCCGAGGGAGCCAGGGATTACCTTGTGCCCAGCCGCGTGCATCCCGGCAACTTCTACGCGCTGCCCCAGTCCCCTCAGCTGTTCAAGCAGCTCCTCATGTGCTCCGGCTTTGACAGGTACTTCCAGATCGCGAAGTGCTTCCGCGATGAGGACCTCCGCGCCGACAGACAGCCCGAGTTCACCCAGGCCGATATGGAGCTCTCCTTCGTGGATGTCGATGACGTCATCGATGTAAATGAGCGCCTGATCCAGCATGTCTGCAAGAAGACTTTTGACATCGATGTGCAGCTTCCTCTTCCCAGAATGAAGTGGATCGATGCCATGAATGACTACGGCTCCGACAAACCCGACACACGCTTCGGCATGAAGCTGACCGACATCACGGATATCGTGAAGGACTGCGGCTTTGGCGTGTTCAGCGAGGCAGCCGCGATGCAGAACGGCAGCGTCCGGGGCATCAACGTCAAGGGCCAGGGCGGCATGGCCAGAAAGAAGATCGACGCCCTTGTCACTTTTGCCAAAGGGTACGGCGCCAAGGGACTGCCCTACATCCAGCTCAAGGATGACGGCAGCGTGAAGTGCTCTTTTGCCAAGTTCATGAAAGAAGAAGAGATCGCGGCGATCACGGAGAGACTGGGCGGAGAGAAGGGCGACCTTCTGCTCATCGCAGCGGACCAGAACAAGATCGTCTGGAACGTGCTGGGTGCGCTGAGACTGAAACTGGGCGAGGAGCTGGGCCTGATCGACCACAACAAGTTCAACTTCCTCTGGGTAGTCGAATTCCCGCTGCTGGAGTGGAGCGATGAAGAAGAGCGGTTCGTGGCGATGCACCATCCCTTCACCATGCCCATGGACGAAGACTGGCACCTGATCGACTCCGATCCGGGCGCCGTCAGAGCCAAAGCTTACGACATCGTCCTCAACGGCGTCGAACTGGGCGGCGGCAGTGTCCGTATCCACCAGAACGACATCCAGGAGAAGATGTTCGAAGTCATCGGCCTGAAGCCCGAGGAGGCCCAGGAGAAGTTCGGCTTCCTTCTGACCGCTTTCAAGTACGGCGTGCCGCCGCACGCAGGCCTGGCCTACGGCATCGACCGTTTCGCCATGCTGATGACCGGCGCGGAGAGCATCCGCGACGTCATGGCCTTCCCCAAGAACAAGGACGC
>CACXGR010000268.1 GCA_902767235.1 uncultured Lachnospiraceae bacterium
AAGCGGTTCAGGGACAAAATACCGATCACATGATCAATGCTGTCCTCGTAGACGGGGATCCTCGAGTAATGGGACGTGTCGATCGTCCGCAAGATCTCCTCCCAGGGATCGTCGATGTCGATGGCGACGATATCCACGCGCGCCGTCATGACCTCGGAGGCAGAGATGTCGGAGAAGTCGATGGCCGCGCTGACAAGCTCTGAGGCGTCCTCGTCCAGAACATCCTCATTCTCGGCGATATCGATCATGGTGTGCAGCTCTTCCAGTGCCGCCTCGCTGTTGTCGTCCTCGATATCCGGCAGCAGGCTTGTGATCAGGTTTACCAGCTTGACGACGACAAATGTGACCGGCCGAAAGAGGATCATCAGCGCCCGGATCGGATAGGCAAAAGCCCGCGCGAAGCGGGTCGCGTTTTTCTTGGCTGTGATCTTGGGGATCGTCTCGCCGAAGATGATGACCGCGATCGTGATGACCGCTGTCGATACCCATGTGTACTGCTCGCTCAAAGCCAGCATGACCGCCACGGATCCCAGGGACGAAGCGGCGATATTCACCAGGTTGTTGCCCACCAGGATGGTCGAGAGCGCGTCATCAAACCGCTCAGCGATCCTGAAAGCAAGGCCCGCTTTGCGGTCCCCGTTCTCACTGTCGTGTTCCAGACGGATCTTATTGCACGCCGAGTAGGACATCTCCGAGGCGGAGAAAAACGCGGAGAGCAGGACGCACACAATGATCCCGATTATATAAACAGTTATACTCTGTCCCATCTATGCGTCACCTCCTCTCACCGGCGGATGTGCGCATAGTGCGCGCATAATGCTTGCCCTTGGCCTGCTGTACGGCGTATGCCCCGCCTTTTGCAAAGCCCTCGTAGCTGCTCCTGATCTCCTCGGGCGCCTCGTCGTTTTCCGCGGTCTTCCTGTCCTCTTCGAGCTCTTCATCGGTCAGCCTCCGCACTTTGACGCGCATTATGCGGTTGTGACGCATGACGAGGACCGATATTTTGGTGCCCAGATAGCGGAAGCTGTCGCCCGCAACGGGAATGGAGGGAAAAGCCTCGTAGGCCAGCTCGTTCATGAGCTTGTGGCCGATATTTTCTTCCTGCTCCTGCGTGTACTCGATGCCCAGCTCGTCCAGGATGTCCAGAACGCTCTCCTGGGGATTGACACTGTAGGAGCCGTCTGTCATGGGCACGACGTTGCGCACCGCCCGGTCGTCCTCGTCCCAGATCTCGCCCACCAGTTCCTCCAGAATGTCCTCATCGGTCACGATGCCCAGCGTTCCGCCGTAGTTGTCGGTGACGACTGCCAGGTTCACTTTGTTCTTGGACATGATCGTGAGGAGATCATCGATCTTGGTCGACTGATGCACAAAGAACGGCTCATAGAGAAGCGGCTTGATGTCCACCGCCTCCCCTCTGCGGATGTAGTACCGGATATACTTTCTGATGTGCAAGATACCGATGATATTGTCGATACTCCCCTCATAGACAGGGAGTCTGCTGTGATTCTGCTCCTTGATAAACTGAAGGATCTCCTCCTGGGGCATATTGATATCGATGGCCGCCACATCCATGCGGCTGGTCAGGATGCTCTCCACCGTCACATCGCCGAACTCCAGCGCCGATGAGATCAGTTCACTCTGTTCCTCGTTGATCGTGCCCTCCTCGGTCATATCCTCGATGATATCGTAGATGTCATTCTCTGTGACAGAGGTCTCATCGTCACCCTTGGTCATCCTGGCGGCGCCGTTGCCGATCCATGTCAGCAGGAGGGCGGCCGGTTTGAGGATCATCATCAGAAAGCGCAGCGTCCCTGCGGTCGCGAGACTGATGGGCTCACTGTATTTGCGGGCAATACTCTTAGGCAGCATTTCTCCGAAGAAAAACACTACCAGCGTTGTCACCAGTGTGGAAATGGAAACTGCAGAGACGCCCCATCGTTTCGTCACATAGACGGTCACGATGGATGCTGTGGCGATATGCACGATATTGGTACAGATCAGAAGCGTTGTGATCGCCCGGTCAAAGTGTTCTGTCACATAAAGAGCAGACGCCGCCCGTTTATCTCCCCTCTCCTCGTCCGTCTTGAGGCGCACTCGCGAGACGGATGCAAAAGCCGTCTCGGTAATCGCGAAAAACACAGCGGCCAGCAGCAGCAAAACTACGATCAGCCAGGTCCATTGACTGCCATCGTCCATAAGACTCGATCACACTCCTTCTAAAAAGAATTGTTCATAGCATACGTATTATATGTTCATGAGCGTAACATAAAACCCCTTCTTTCGCAAGAATGAGCTATAATTGTGTCAGAGCCTGCAAATCATCAGTTGCCTTGAACGTAAGGAGAAAGCGATGTATATAATGGAAGAAGGACTCGGTCATGTAGGATCCGATTACGGTGCCGGCGACCCGCGCCCCAAAAGAACGATTGCATTTTCCCAGGTAGAAAATGTTTATGTCATCCGTTATGAGAATATCAACCCGCAGGGAAGGTTGTTTGGCGGACAGCTCGTGTCCTGGATCGACGAAGTCGCAGGTGCCTGCGCAGGGCGCCATACCGGGCTGCCGGTCACTACAGCCTCCATTGACAACCTGACCTTCAAGCGCGGCGCCTTTCTGGCGGACCGCCTTGTCCTGCTCGCCCGCATGACTTATGTCGGACGCACATCCTGTGAAGTGCGCGTGGATTCCTATATCGAAGATAAAGAAGGGTACCGGCATACGATCAACCGCGCTTACCTCACCTATGTGGCGATCGACGATAACGGCACCCCGATTCCGATCCCCTACGGACTTGAGATCAACACCGTGGCTGAGAAGGCGCGCTGGGATGGTGCTATCCTCCGCCGCGACTACAGAAAGAACCGGCAGCATATGGGATTCTGAGAAACTGTTAACTTGGGTGAACATGAAAAATCCGGCCAAACGGCCGGATTTTTCTTATTTTCCATGAATTTCTTCTCACTCCTTGAGCGCCGCCTTGAACGCATACCCTTCATTCCAGGCCATATCCCAGAACTGGTACTCGTAGTTGCTGCAGATCTCGACGATCCTCACAGCCCTGCCCTGATCCTGAACTCCTCCCAGTTCTCCATTGTGTGCAGGTAGATCCCGCACTCCGCGCGCATGGCCTCGTTGTCCGCATCGCTAGCCGCGTCGTACACGCCCACCGTCACAAATCCCGCGCTGCCCGCCGCCCGCACGGCGTGGATCACATCCTCAAAGACAAACACGTCCTTGGGCGCAAGCCCCATCCGCTCCGCTGCCATGAGAAAGATCCTGGGGTCGCTCTTGCCCGCCCCCGCCTCCTCGCAGGTGATCAGTCCGTCAAAATAGTGAAAGATCCCCACTCTTTTCAGCGCCGCCGCCACGTGCTCCCGGCTGCTGGAGGTTGCCACGTACATGGGAAATCCCATCTGCCAGAGCTTCTCAAGGAATTCGGGGACGCCGGCTTTGGCGGGGGCCTTCTCTCTGTAAAAAGCTCCGACCACGCCCACGACGCCTTCCTTGATCTCCTCCTCGGACAGGCTCAGATGATAGGCCGACTTCAGATACGCCGCGCCTTCGTCCAGACTCATCCTGAACATCACATCATTGAGGTCCGGCTCCGCCTGCACGCCGATGCCCGCAAGCCAGACCGACGAGGAATTTTCCCAGATCGGCATGGAGTCGAGCAGGGTCCCGTCTACGTCAAATATAGCGCCTTTACGCATATTACCCTCTCATTCTCCACTGCCGTCCACCATCTCCTGCGTGAGCTCCCTGAGTTTCATAGCCGCGGCTTTGATGTCCTTCTGTGCGAAGATCGCGCTGATCACGGCGATGCCGCAGATCCCGCTGCCCTTCAGCTGCATCACGTTGTTCTGTGAGATGCCGCCGATCGCCACTACGGGGATGCTCACGGCGCTGCAGATCGCCTTCAGGGTCTCACGGCTGACGTCATCGGCGTCGTCCTTGGATCCCGTGGGGAAAACTGCACCTACGCCCAGATAATCCGCGCCTCTCTGCTCGGCCAGCAGCGCCTGTTCCACAGTCTGTGCGGAGACCCCCAATATTTTGTCAGGGCCCAGGAGCTTTCGAACGTCACCGGCCTCCATGTCGCTCTGTCCCACGTGGATGCCGTCTGCCCCCATGGCAAGTGCCACGTCCACGTTGTCGTTGACAATGAAGGGGACGCCGTATCTGCGGCAGAGTGCCTGCAGTTCCCGCGCCTCCTCAAGAAAGTGCCCGTCGTCCAGGTTTTTCTCCCGCAGCTGTAAAAAGGTCGCGCCGCCCTCCAGCGCTTCCTCCACCTGGCTGTAGAGCGTTCTGCCGTTCAGCCAGCTTCTGTCTGTGATCGCATAGAGCAGAAGGCTCTCTTTTGTTACTTTCACTTTTCTCTCCTTAGTGAATACAGTGTCCGGCCGGCAGGATCCCTTGCAAGTAAAACCTGAGATGTCATGACCCGGCCGCACGAACACTATTCAATCTACCTGCTGTGTATTAACGCACTTCAAACTTTGCGCCCTCGTCGAGGCACGCGCCGTCCATGTGATAGATTGCATCAATGATGCGGTTTCTGTATGTGGAATTTCCCTCATACTCGGCGAGATGGGTAAAGCCGATCTCTCCCGCCAGGCCCATCGCGCATACCGCCGCTGCCGCTGCTTCCAGCGCGCTGCCGGGACTGGCCGCGACAAAAGCGGTCATCATGCCGGACAGCTGGCAGCCGGTGCCGGTGATCCTGCCCATCTCAGGCCTTCCGTTTCGGATGACAAAGCAGCGCTCCGCGTCCGCCACCAGGTCAATGGCTCCGGTCACGGCCACGACCGCCCCGGTTTTGGAGGCAAACTCCTTGACAAAGCGGATCGCGTCATCCAGATTCTCCTCCGTCACCGCATCCGCGATGTCGGCGTCCACGCCCTTCGTGGTTCCGCTTCCCAGGGACAGCGCCTTGATCTCGGAGATATTGCCGCGGATGACCGTGAAGCGGATCTTGTCCATCAGTTCCGCCGCCGTATTGGTGCGAAGCGCGCTGGCGCCGGCTCCCACGGGGTCGAGAAGAATGACATGTCCCAGTTCCTGCGCCCTGCGTCCTGCCTTCTTCATTCCCTTGATACTTCTCTTATTCAGCGTTCCGATATTGATATTGAGCCCGCCGCAGATCGTGGTGATGTCCTCCACATCCGCAGGTTCGTCCGACATGATGGGGCTTCCCCCGCAGGCGAGCAGTATGTTGGCGACGTCGTTCACCGTCACATAATTGGTGATATTGTGCACCAGCGGCGTCTTCTTTCTCACTTCATCCAGATACTTTCCCAGCATATCGTCCTCCTGATCGTCCTTTATTCACTGCAGCAAAAAGCGGGCATACCGATGTGGCATGCCCGTCTCCAATACTAATATACGCATCCCTGCCTTGGCATTATCCACATCAGGTTATCGGGTCGGTAAAGTATGATCACCCTCTCAGCCTGCTCCTGCAAGCTCCCCACAGATTTTATTATGTTCCTTTGTCAAAGGATTGTCAACATTCTGGGCCATTCTTGTTGACAACTCAGCCCTCCCG
>CACXGR010000269.1 GCA_902767235.1 uncultured Lachnospiraceae bacterium
GTCTATTCGATCTTTGTCTCCGGACTGGATGTGGAAGAATTTGAATATGCCTACAAGCTGGACGGCCCTTATGATCCGGCCAGAGGCCTGTATTTTGACAAGAATAAGCTGATACTGGATCCCTACGCCAGAGCCGTGACCGGCCAGAGGGCCTGGGGCGCTGCCAGAACGGAAAAAGAGTATCACGCCAGAGTGGTGAAGGAAACAAACCACTGGACTTCGAATAACTTTTTGTGCACGCCGATGGAGGATACCATCATTTATGAGATGCACGTTCGTGGATTTACCAGACATAAGACATCCGGCGTCCAGTATCCCGGCACTTTTGCAGGGATCATAGAGAAGATCCCGTATCTCAAGGATCTGGGCGTCACTGCCGTGGAGCTGATGCCGATCTTCGAGTTCGACGAACTGATCAATTCCAGGAGCTACAACGGAAAACTTCTGCTGGAATACTGGGGATACAATACAGTAGCTTTCTATGCCCCCAATACAGCCTATACGGCATCCATCGAGTACAACGAGGAAGGAAACGAACTCAAGCAGATGATCCGGCTCCTCAAGGATGAGGGGATCGAAGTGATCCTGGATGTGGTCTTCAACCACACGGCAGAGGGAAACCGGAACGGCCCGTTTTTCTCCTTCAAGGGGATAGACAGCAATGTCTATTACACACAGACGCCCGGAGGAGACTACTACAACTTCAGCGGCTGCGGCAATACCTTCAACTGCAACCATCCGCAGGTCAGCCGCTTTATCGTGGACTGTCTGCGCTACTGGGTGACGGAATACCATGTGGACGGATTCCGATTCGACCTGGCCTCTATTTTGACCAGAGACGGGGACGGCGCGCCCATGAGCGACCCGCCCCTGCTCAGAATGATCTCCAACGATCCCATCCTGATGAACACCAAGATGATCGCAGAGCCCTGGGATGCGGGCGGATTGTACCAGGTGGGCGGATTCCCTGCCTACGGCAGGTGGTCGGAGTGGAACGGCCGCTACAGGGATTCGATCCGCGACTTTTTAAAGGGAAGCTACTGGCACGCGCCGGAGACCGCCGCCAGGATCACGGGATCCATGGACATGTACGGCAAAGCGCCCTACATGGGATACCGGTCCAGCGTGAACTTCGTGACATGTCACGACGGCTTTACCATGCACGATCTGTTTTCCTACGATCGCAAGCACAATGAAGCCAACGGATGGAACAATACAGACGGAACAGACGACAACCGCAGCTGGAACTGCGGCGCGGAGGGACATACGGATGACCCTGTGATCAAGTCCCTCAGGCTCAAAATGATGCGAAATGCCATGACCGTTCTCCTTCTGAGCCGCGGAACGCCCATGATCCTGTCGGGCGACGAATTCTGCAATACCCAGTACGGAAACAACAACGGCTACTGCCAGGACAGCGAGATCTCCTGGCTGAACTGGGACTACCTGAGGATCAACAGGGACTATTACAACTTTGTCAAAAACGTGATCGCATTTCGCAAGAAGCACCCTGTGATCTCAAGGAAACTCAATCCCGCCCGCTGCGGACTGGGACCTGTGATCTGCTGCGGAGCGGATCCGGACGACCACGCGATCGGAATGGGCAACAAGGTGCTCGGCATTCTCTATGCCGGACGTCTCCCCGATGACTCCGAGGACGACGTGGTCTATATGGCGATCAACGCTTACTGGGAGAAGCAGGAAATCCGGCTTCCGGCTCTCTCGGGGGGACTGGCCTGGGGCGTCAATATTTATACGGATGCGGACGACGAGCAGTACTTCCACGAGGAGAGCCGGTTCGTGCACAGTCCGATCTTTACGCTCAAGGAGAGGAGCGTAGCGGTATTTACACTCTACCATCCCAAATGACCGCTGATAGAGTTTGGATCAGGAAAACCGATCGGATGGTATAAAGCAGATGATACACCCCGCAGAAGGACAGACCGTTTGCGGGGTGATATGCTGTTGAAAGGAGGCGGCGCTATGAGCAGCCAGAAGATAATGGTAGTAGACGACGAGGCGAGGATGCGCAAGCTGGTCTCGGATTTTCTCATTAAGGAAGGATATGAGGTGGTGGAAGCGGCAGACGGAGAAGCCGCCATGGATCACTTCTATGAAGACAAGGATATCGCACTGGTGATTCTGGATGTCATGATGCCCAAAATGGACGGCTGGCAGGTGCTCCGCGAGATCAGGGAGTCATCCCAGGTGCCCGTGATCATGCTGACGGCGCGCGGCGATGAGAGGGACGAACTCAAAGGGTTCGATCTGGGCGTCGACGAATACGTGACCAAGCCCTTCAGCCCCCGGACCCTGGTCGCGAGAGTGGAGGCCATACTCAGAAGGACGGGCGCAGCCGGCGACTCCGACAAAATAGAGCTCAGCGGCATTGTGCTGGACAAATCCGCCCATCAGGTCACCGTCGACGGCAGGCCGGTGGAACTGAGCTTCAAGGAATTTGAGCTTTTGACTTATTTTATGGAAAACAATAAGATCGCACTCTCGAGGGAGAAAATCCTGAACCATGTGTGGAACTATGACTACTACGGCGACGCCCGCACGATCGACACGCATGTCAAGAAGCTCAGGAGCAAACTCGGCCCCAAGGGAGAACTGATCAAGACGATCTGGGGCATGGGTTACAAACTGGAGGCGTAGCGATGAAGAGCGGCCGGGAAGGAAAGGCCGCCGGGCGGCGGTATTCCATAAGAGTCCAGTTTACGATCATCTTTCTGCTGCTGATGCTGGGGACGATCGGTCTTTGCTGGATCATCAACAATGCATTTCTGGAGAAGTACTATCTCAGAGAGAAGAGGATCGCGCTCACGGAAATGTACAAGAAAGTGAACAGCGCGGCGGCAAACAACACCATTGATTCGGAGGAATTCGACGAGGAAGTGATGCGCAGTGCCGGCAAAGACAGCATCAGTCTGATCGTGATGGACGCCGAGAGCTCTATGGTCAAACTGCACGCCTCTGACAGCGAGTCCATGGGGCGCCGCATGTGGGACAATCTCTTCGGCGAAACGCCCGACCTGAGCGAAAGGGATCCGGCGAAAAGCCGGTATTATATCGCAGACTGTCTGGCGGATCAGGAGAACTATCAGATCAACATCATCTATGACAGCCGGATGAACACCAAGACAATGGAACTGTTCGGCGTCCTGGATGACGGCAGTTTCTGCCTCCTGCAGTCTGCAGTGGAGAGTATCCATAACAGTTCGGCGATCGCAAACCGCTTCATGGGGTATATCGGGATCGCGGTATCCCTTCTGGGCGCACTGATCGCCCTGCTTTTGGCCGGCAAGATCACAGAGCCCATCCGGGAGCTGACCGAGATCTCCGCCAGGATGAAAAAACTGGATTTCAGCGCCAAATACAGAGGAAACAGCAGGACGGAGATCGCGGAGCTGGGGGACAACATCAACGAGCTGTCCGAGATCCTGGAGAGAACGATATCGGAACTCAAGACGGCAAACAATGAGCTGAGGGAAGATATCGAGAAGAAGGAAAAACTCGAGGATATGCGGCAGGAATTTTTGTCAAATGTCACACACGAGCTCAAGACGCCGCTGGCCCTGATCAAGGGCTACGCCGAAGGACTCTCCGAGGGCGTCGCCGACGACCCGGACAGCATCCGCTTCTATACGGAAGTCATCACGGATGAAGCGGACAAGATGAATCGGATCGTAGCCAAGCTTTTGTCTCTGAATCAGCTGGAATTCGGAAACACGCAGTTCAGTATGGTCAGATTCGACATCGTCGGTTTCACCAGAGGGTGCCTGAACAACGCCGGGATGCTCGCGAAAAAGCGGGGGATCCGGGTGAACATGGAAGAGCGCAGTCCCCTCTATGTGTGGGCGGACGAGTTTTGGACGGAAGAAGTGTTCATGAATTACTTTTCCAATGCAGTGAATCACTGTGATGGAGAAAAAGTCATTGACATTCATTTTGAAGAGAAGGAAAATTGTGTTCGAGTTGTTGTGTTCAACACGGGAAGACCGATCCCGGAGGAAGCCATTCCGCATCTGTGGGAGAAGTTTTACAAGGTTGACAAGGCAAGGACCAGAGAGTACGGCGGATCGGGCGTCGGCCTTTCCATCGTCAAAGCGATCATGGAGCAGATGCATCAGGATTACGGCGTGATCAATTATGACAACGGCGTCGCATTCTGGTTTGAACTCGACACAAGGACGAAGACGGAGAGCTCAACCTGAGCGGATTGGGGATACTATGGTTTCGATCATTGATTACGGCGCAGGAAATATAAAAAGCGTGGAAAATGCGGTCCGCTACCTGGGACATGACGTCGTCCTGACCAGGGACCCGGAGGTCCTTCTGTCCTCAGACCACTGCATCCTGCCGGGGGTGGGCGCGTTCGGGGTCGCGATGGAGCGGCTGAAGCACTACGGACTGGATGAGGTGATCCGGGAGATCGTCAAAAGAGAGATACCGCTTCTGGGCATCTGCCTGGGACTGCAGCTCCTTTTTGAGAGCAGCGAGGAGAGCCCCGGCGCCGAGGGACTGGGCATCCTGAAGGGCAGGATCCTTCGGATCCCGGACACAGACGGAAGAAAAGTGCCGCAGATCGGATGGAATGACCTGTCCTACCCGGCGCAGGGAAGACTCTTTCAGGGTCTGCCGGAGGGGACGTATGTATATTTTGTCCACTCCTACTATCTGCGCGCGGAGGACCCCTCCATCGTTACGGCCCGGACGGAGTACGGCGTCAGCATCGACGCGGCTGTGGAGAGCGGCAGCGTCATGGCCTGCCAGTTCCATCCGGAGAAGAGCGAGTCGGCGGGAATGAGGATCCTGGAGAATTTTCTCCGGATCTGATCGCGTTTTCAGAAGGACCATCCACCAGAAAGGACAGTTTATGCTCACGAAAAGAATCATTCCGTGTCTGGATGTTAAAGACGGACGCGTCGTCAAGGGAATCAATTTCGTACAGCTTCGCGATGCGGGGGATCCGGTGGAGGCGGGCGAAGCCTATTCCAAGGCCGGAGCGGACGAACTGGTCTTTCTTGACATCACTGCCACCAGCGACGCCAGGGAAACCGTGGCGGACATGGTACGGCGGGTGGCCGAGAGAGTGTTTATTCCCTTCACCGTGGGCGGAGGGATCCGCACGGTGGACGATATGAAAGCGATCCTCAGGGAAGGCGCAGACAAGATCTCCGTCAATTCGGCGGCGATCCTCAGGCCGGAACTGATCTCGGAAGGCGCCGAGCGCTTCGGAAGCCAATGTATAGTCGTAGCCATGGACGCCAGAAGAAGGAAAAACGGAAGCGGCTGGACCATATACAGGAGCGGCGGCAGGATCGATACGGGGATCGACGCCGTGGAGTGGGCGATCCGCGCCCAAAAGCTGGGCGCAGGCGAGATCCTTCTGACCAGCATGGACTGCGACGGCACGAAGGCGGGATACGACCTGGAACTGACGAGGACCATTGCGGACAACCTCTCTATTCCGGTCATCGCATCGGGCGGAGCGGGAAAACTGGAGCATTTTTATGACGCCCTGACGGCTGGCGGCGCAGAGGCCGCGCTGGCAGCTTCCCTCTTTCACTACAAAGAACTGGAAATACGGGAAGTAAAGGAGTATTTAAGAGACAGGCATATTCCCGTCAGACTCTGACATTATGAGAAGATAGTAAACCACAAGGAGAAATGGATAGACATGGCACTGCTGAAAAGATCGCGCAAAGGCATCCGCAAGAGGCCTTCTGCCGCACAAAAGAAAAATAGTAAAAAAGCCGGCACAGCTTTACCGGCAAGAAAAGCGCAGCCGGTGCAGGTGAGTGCGGACAAGGTCCTGCACTTTTTCAGGGAGATCGCGGCGATCCCACACGGGTCGGGACATACAAAAGAGATCAGCGATTATCTGGCACAGTTTGCCCGGGAGAGGGGACTGTCCTGCGTGCAGGACGAGTATGACAATCTGATCATCGCCAAAGAGGCCTCTCCGGGCTGCGAAAAGGCCGACCCCATTGCACTGCAGGGACATATCGATATGGTGCTCGCCAAGAGACCGGACAAGGATATGGATATGCTCACCGAGGCGGTCACCGTCGTCGAGGACGGGGACTGGATCCATGCGGACGGGACGACCCTGGGCGCGGACAACGGCATAGCGGTCGCGATGATGATGGCCGCGCTGGACGATGATTCGATCAGGCACCCTTATCTGGAGTGCATCTTCACTTCCGACGAGGAGATCGGACTGGTGGGCGCTTCCCACATCGACCTGTCCGGACTCAAAAGCCGGAGGCTGGTCAATCTTGATTCCGAGACGGAGGGCGTCTTCTGCGCGGGCTGTGCAGGCGGCGGAGAGGTCATATGCGAAATGCCTCTTAAGAAAAAATACAAGGGCGGGCGATGCGCATGCATCAGCCTGACCGGGCTCTCGGGCGGACACTCCGGCACGGATATCCATCTGGGAAGGGCCAACGGAAACCGCCTTATGGCGCGGGCACTGTACAGCCTTTACAAAGCGTACCCCTTCCGGCTGGTGTCCGTTGACGGCGGGGACGCGGACAATGCGATCCCGGCCCACGCCTTTGCCAAAATACAGTTTTCCGCCCACATCGACACTGAAAGTGTGGAGGATTTCTTTGCGGAGAACGCGGACGAGCTGAAAGCGGAGTTTTGCTTTACGGATCCCGGAATGACGTGGAGCATGGAGTGGGAGCCGGCCTCCAAAGAGAAGGTCATCTCCAAAAAAACGACCCTCCGGCTGCTCCGGTTCCTGATGGCGCTGCCCACCGGCGTGACGCATGTGAACGGTGAGCTGAATGGCCTTCCGCAGACTTCGCTGAACCTTGGGATCGTGCGCACCGATGAAGAGGTTCTGCAGACCGTATTTATGGTAAGGAGCGGACTCAACTCGCAGGCGGCGCATATTGCCGACAGGCTGGTCTGCATCGCCGAGGGCTTCGGCGCAAGAGCGCTGGTCAAGCCCTTCTACCCCGCGTGGGAGTACAGAGCGGACTCTCCCCTGAGGGATCTGTGCGTGAGCACTTACAAAAAGACAGCGGGAAGGGAGCCGGCCGTGGAAGTGATCCATGCGGGCCTGGAGTGCGGTATCCTGTCCGGCAAAGTTCCGGATCTCGACTGTATATCCATAGGACCTGATCTGGAAAACGTCCACACCGTGAACGAGAGGATGAGCATTTCCTCGACGCAGAACGTATGGAACTTTATACTTGCATTACTGGAGGAGGCCGCGCAGGAGGCGGAGTAAAGGATATGCCGCAGATTTCAGGTGACTGGCTGCCCGCCGTGAAGGCGGAATTCGCCAAACCCTATTACAGGGATCTCTATCGCTTTGTCCGAAAGGAATATGCGGAGCACACCGTATACCCGCCGGCGGATCAGATCTTCAATGCGCTTCATCTGACGCCGCTGGGCAAAGTGAAGGTGGTGATCCTGGGACAGGATCCCTATCACAACGTGCACCAGGCGCACGGCCTGTGCTTTTCGGTACCGGAGGACCAGAAAGATATACCGCCTTCTTTGATCAACATCTACCGGGAACTGCACGACGATGTGGGATGCAGAATGCCGCAGACGGGATGTCTCACCAAGTGGGCGGAGCAGGGTGTCCTTTTGCTCAACACGGTGCTGACCGTGCGCGCCCATCAGGCCAACTCCCACAAGGGACACGGCTGGGAGCAGTTTACCGATGCGATCATTCAGGCAGTGGAGGAGCAGGACCGGCCGATCGTATATATGCTGTGGGGTACGCCGGCCCAGAGCAAGGCGGTCATGGTGACCAATCCGCGCCATCTGGTGCTGAAGGCGCCGCATCCGAGCCCTTTGTCCGCATACAGAGGATTTTTCGGCTGCAGACATTTCAGCCAGTGCAATGAATTTTTGGAAGCACACGGTGAGACGCCTGTCGACTGGCAGCTCTGACCGGATCATACCGCCCAGGCGGTTCGAGAAATTGGAGCCCATGCTCCGGAAATGAGAGGAGAACATGAAGAAAGTACCCTATATCACCAAAGAGAAAGCAGAAGAGATCGCCGCCACATGGCCGACCCCTTTTTATCTGTATGATGAGAAGGGAATTCGCGAGAACGCGGAGGCTGTCCGCAAGGCCTTTGCCTGGAATCCCGGGTTCCGTGAGTATTTTGCCGTAAAGGCCACGCCCAATCCCTATATCATGGAGATATTCAACGACTATGACTTCGGATTTGACTGCTCATCTCTGGCGGAGCTGATGCTGGCTGAATCTGTGGGCGCAGACGGCGAGCACATCATGTTCTCTTCCAACGATACGCCTGAAGAAGAATATGCCTATGCCGCCAAACTCGGCGCGATCATCAATCTGGACGATATCACGCACATTCCCTTCCTGGAGAAGATTCTGGGCGGAAAGTTTCCCAAGACCATGAGCCTGCGCTACAATCCGGGCGGCGTCTTCAGAATGTCCAACGGCATCATGGACAACCCCGGCGACTCCAAGTACGGATTTACCAAGCAGCAGCTCTTTGAGGGCGTGAGGATCCTCAAGGAGAAGGGGGTTGAGCACTTCGGCATTCA
>CACXGR010000270.1 GCA_902767235.1 uncultured Lachnospiraceae bacterium
CGGATAGGTCAGAATGAAGCAGATCATGTTGCCCATCTTGTATTCCGGATAGTGCTCATGCGCATATTTGACAACCTTTGCGCTGGCAAGGAACTGATGATGCAGTGCCTGGCAGATCTTTTCAACGCCGCTGCTGTCCCTTACAAGCACCATGTTGTTGTTAAGTGCTTTGATCACTGTCCATTTTTCTTCGTCGGTAAAACTCTTATCCTTTCCCATTTTGACACATCCGTTTTGGAAAACTGCATTGCTGTTTCAAGTACCCTCGTCTCTGAGAATTCCGATTTGGGGATCCAAATTTGAAAGCGAGTAAATAAAAACAAGCAGACAAGGCACACCAAAATTGCTTGATAGATTTATCAAACCTCTGTGAGCCTTGCCTGCTTTACCAGTCACAAATCACTATGTAAAATTTTATCAAATTTTTATGGTATTGTAAATATAAATGTCTCTCCCATCGCCCTTTAGACTGCTTCTACTTTCTCACATACGCCTGTATGACCTTGACCGGTTCCCCGACCGCTCTGATCCTGTATCGGCCGACTCGCCGGTCATCCCTCAGATTCCCCGGACTTTTTTCTGTTGATCGCAAGATTCCTCAGCCTTGTAAGATATCCGTTTTTCACGGTTTTCCTGTGCTCATCCCGGTCTCTGAAAATGTTGATCCTGCGGATCGTGCTCTTCATGAGCCCGTTCATGTTATTGACCTGGTCGTTTACGAAGCGGCCCTTTTCAACAATACTGTCCCTGACCCGGGTGGATCTCTCCACGGTACTGTCCACAATACTTTCCATGCTCTGGTTAAAGCTGTTTTCCATGTGTATAACCATTTTGTCAAAATGATATAGTGCCGTCACCGTAAGGGTGAGATCGACTGCGAACACAAAGACAAAGCAGAACGAAAGCAGCTCGATCGCGATCGGAACAATGTGTCCGACGGCATTTTCCGTAAACGGCGCTATGGCATACACGACCAGAAGCCCCGCCAGGCCAAACCCCAAACTGGTGAACAGGCTGATTCTGCCGTGGAGGTTCAGCGGCAGTCCGCTGTAATCCCACCAGGCCGCGTGGAACAGCTTCTCCAGGCCCCACGAAGTAATATATTCCAGTCCCGCGCTTCCGATCACGGCGATCAGGAAGATCTGCCATGGACTCAGTGTTATCCCATATCCGCCCGCCGCTTTCATAATCGTGGAAATCGCCACCGCTCCGGTTCCGTAAATTGGGCAGGCGGGGCCGTAAAGGAAGCCTCTGTTTTCCCATTTTCCGCTCTTTATCGTGCAAAAAAGTGTCTCATAGATCCAGCCCATGAGGCTGTAAGTAAAAAATAGACAAATATATCTGCTCAGCACCATTATCAGGCATGCCTCCTGAACAGGGATTCCTTGAGAGAAACATATTTGTCGGCGAGGCAGACGATCCACGCCTCCCTCGACTGGGGAATCCTCTTCGGATTCAGAGGCCACATATGGGAATAGATGACATGGCTGGTTTCATCATCGATCGCAAAACAATCTTTTGCATTGTCACACGCCCTCTTCGCGTGCGTAAAGCCGTGGAGGCGATGCGATCCGTCGCCATCCTCGTGCCAGTCGTAAAGATAAAAATCATGAAGCATGGCGCCTGTCAAAAGGACCTTCAGGTCCGAGTGGAGCGACAGGCGTTTGTCTATGCTGTAGCTCAGCTTCGCCACGCTTTCGCAGTGTTCATAAGTAGAGACATTCCCGTGCTGAATATACTGTTTCATTTTCTGGACGTTTTCGTCCGCCTGTATTTCCGTGAGTATCTCGTCTATTTCCCGGTTGCCGCTCATTAAATTTCCTCATTTTTTCTTAGGTAGTGTCAGTTAGATTCGGGGCGCGCACCGCTGCGCCGCTTGCGTTTTATTACAACCTCATAGGCCGTCAGAAGTACAACGCCCGCGACCGTCGCGGCGATGCCCCTGCGCAGATTCGGAACCCGGTAAAACCTCTCGATCCTGTTTTCGCCCTCTTCCAGCGGGATTACCGTAAGGCAGTAGGCGAAATCCTCGGCCGGTGTCCTCTCTCCGTTCACATATGTGTTCCATCCCATTGTCATCGGAATGATCATAAACAGCTTCTCGCCCTTTTGCGCCGTCACGCTGCAGCTTATCTTCCCGTTTTCCATGGAAAGATCGCTGACTTTTTCCGCGCCCTTGCTGATCTTATCTGAGAGTTCCTGCAGGCGGTCCAGATCCAGCGCATAGAACTCTTCATCGTCCGCGACGAACTCCGTTTCACAGGTAAGGGTAACCTTCACCGCGCTTTCGCCTTCTTTATGCGGAATAGTGAAGACTGTCGGGGAGAGCCACTGCGAATATCCGACCGGCGGCTCTGATCCCACCTGAAGTGTCGAAGGAATCTCCTCTTCCGTCAACAGGTTTCCGTACAGCGCGAAATGGCCGTCCGGCACTTTCACGTTCCAGGTGATTGTTTTACCGGCCGTCGTCTTTTCTGTCTCCAGCGGTATGAAAATATTGGCCGTCTCCCCGGAAAGAGCCGTCCAGATCTCTTCGAGATAGCTGAAAGGATCATGATACTCGTGGTCAGGGAGCTTTCCGCCGTTGTAAACAAAGGCGAGCGGAAGCGCATAGGGGTTATAGTAGGTCGATCTATTGTTCTGAACCCCGAGTTCCTCGAGTTTCTGCATGCCCGGGATGTCTGTATCGGAAAAGACATAGCGGACGCCGAGCATCGAATCAGCCGCCACAAACGAGGTGTTGACGATGTTCATGCACAAATTGTCTTCCTTGTAGCCCAGCCTGTCCAGCAAATACATCTGGTCGTTCTCCGGACTGGAAGTATACCCGCCGACGCCCATGTAATTATAGGCGAGCGCGTCATTATAGTATGCGGTGTGCATGGTATCCTTGTCCAGGTCTCTCCATCCGATTTGCGAAATGCGATAGAGTCCGCCGTCATATTCTTTCAATGTTCTGACCTGCTCCCTGGTCCCGCTGACGTAAGCGGAATATCTCCCTACGTCTCTGAGGCGGTTATTACGGACCACCTCGACGCCCGACCGAAGGAGCTCTGTCAGCGAGATCACTGTCAGAACCGCGGCGGCCGCCCCCGCTGCCATCCTGCGCCTGCCCTGTTCGCCGGCAGCGCGCAGCACAAGGAGGAAGGTGGTACAGGCTCCCGCGCCCAGCATATAGAGGCAGGTCTCCACAGCCCCTTTCATGTCCATCTTCGAAAACTTGCCCACCGTCAATCCGACCGCGAACAGGAGCACGGAAAAGATGACACTGCTCACAAGCGGCAGGAAGCACTCCTTCTTTCCGAGTTCTCCGCCGCGCGCCCTCTCCTCATCGGCCGCCGCCCGGGACGGAAATACGTGCTGCAGGTACAGGGCCGCGAAAAATGCCAGCTCCAGGCATCCAATGTAGCCGTATCGGGAAAAGTAGCTGTCCACTCTCTTGAAAAGCGAAAAGGCAAAAAAGAGAGGCTGCCAGTAGTAAGTCAGCAAGGTGAAGGCAAACACTGCGGCTGCCATGATCTTTTGACGGGGACGAACCCTGCCCGACAGGAAAAATGAAATGGATCCGATCGCGGCAAGGCTGCCGCAGTAGAGAGAAACAGCGGATTTACTGCTTGCTCCGTCGATCCTGTACTGCGTTATGGTATTGAGCATGTTGCCGTTGAACACGTTCTGCATATGGGATGCAAAATAGAACTCGGCGCCCCGCCCGAGCTGCAGCGCTGAAATCGTGGGCAGAAAGAGGACCGCGCTGATGGCAATGCCAAGCACCATTGCGGCGCCGTAGCGCAGGACGGCTCCCAGGAAGCGCTCGAGCACTCCGACGAATCCTTTGCGTCCGGCTCCAATCACGTCGGACTGCGGAACCGTCGGTCCGGATTCCGGGTCCAGCTCAGCGGCAAAGAATTCAAAGGCGAGCCAGACGATGCAGAAGAGGCAGTTGATGCCGCCCGTATACCAGTTTGAAAAGATTGACAGCGCCGTGGGCACCGCCAGAGGAGCGAGACTCCTCCTTCGCACGACAAGATGCGTCCCGAGCATCATAAGCGGCAGCAGGAACATGCCGTCCAGCCACATCACATTGCTGGCGTTCGCAAAAGAATAGTTCATCAGTCCGTAGCCGGTCGACAGCAGTATCGTAAAAAACGGGGAAAGGCGGTCATAGAGCCGCGCCTGCAGAAAATAAGCGCAGGCCCCTGCGGTCAGCCCTGTTTTGATAAAGATCAGGATGTCTATAACGATATTGGCCTGCGTGCCGTCAAAAAAGTACATGATAAGATTCAGCGGCGACGCCAGATAGTAGCTGAACAGTCCCACGCCGTTGCCGCCAAGCCCCTTTGTGAGCGAATAGCCAATACGGTTTTTACCCGTCAGCACATCCTTATAGTAATTGAAAAAGTCAAGATACTGGATCTTGCAGTCTGACGCGGCAAAGGAACCGTTTCCAAGCGGCGCAAGTCCGTAAAACTTCATCAGAAGAAGCATCACAAGCCATGCAGCGCCCATTGCGATAAGGCATATTATTAGTCGTTTCCTGAATTTAGCTGTCATTTTGTCACACTTTCCCTGCAAATTGTCATCTCCGCCGAATAATCATCTCTTAAGACCACAAGATCGGCGTCCTTCCCCGCCTGAACAGACCCCTTCTTTCTCTCCAGTCCGATCAGGCGGGCCGGATTTATAGTACACGAATTGATCGCCGTCTGCCAAGGGACACCTGCCTTCTCGACCAGGTTTCTGAGACCCTCATTGATCCGCAGCGTAGAGCCGGCGAGTGCCCCAGAGACGCCACAATTCCTCCGGCTGCGTAATTGTCGTGGGGAGAATCCCGGTAACGCCCTCGCCGACTATATTTTGGAGCCAGTGTTTCAGCCCCTCCTCTTCGGCGTCATTGGTATCAAACCCATAGGCGCCGTGTGTGTGCACATCAATAAATCCGAGCACTACGCGCAGATTGCCGTCGTCCAGATCCGCCGGCTTTGCTCCATACGGAAGAATCCCTGTGATCTTCCCTGTTTCGGCAGAGAATTCAACCTGTACTTCCATCCACTGATTCAGAATCCATACTCTTTTGCTCTGCAGTATAAGTCAAAATAGTTTACCCCCTCTTTGATTGCGATGTCAAACATCTCATTAACCTTGTTCTGATCATAATCGGTTCCCCGTATCAGTATTCCATCAAATCCTCCATGGAACACTTGAGCGCTCTGGCCAGAAGCCAGAGTGTTTTTGTCTGCGCTTTGGAGAGGTCTTTCTGTCGCTGCTCGTAGTTCTGAATCATTCTGACCGAGACGCCGCTCTCTATTGCAAGTTCGGGAATGCTTCCCCCTTGGGCTCTTTGGCCGAAAGAACATAGAACCGGGTCTTGTTGGCGTCTGTGATCTGCACATTCTCTGCGCGTGGGAACATACTGTCTTGATGTCCTCTATTTTGGCACCGGGCACTCCCATCAGTGTCTGGCTGATTGGAAGGATGACCTCCCCGATCACAAAGGCGTCGTTCTGTTTGATCAGTGCATCCACATAGTTTGTCACCGCGCCGCCAAGGGTGTTTTCCTGCGGAATCACTGCATAATCCACGGTTCCGTTCATGACATCAGCGATTGCTTCATCCACAGTTTCCTTCGGCATCATGGCCTTTGCCTCCGGAAAGAAAAACATGGATGCTTCTTCCTCGCTTGTTGTTTCCGATGGCGCGGTGGTGTTTGCCGCTGCGGTGGCGTCTTTTGACGCACCGGCTGAATTCCCGCATCCGGCCAGGGCGATGCTTCCTGCGCACAGCAGGATAAATAGTGATTTTTCATAATAGTTCTTGTATGGTGTAGTTAGAAGCGAATACACCACTTTTCCTCGTATTATATCGTGGTTCAATACAACTCCCACAATCGATAGATTTTGAAAAGGCACCTGTAGGGAGCTTTATTAAAGTTACCCTTTTTTGCCTACGATAGCGGATAGAAATCTC
>CACXGR010000271.1 GCA_902767235.1 uncultured Lachnospiraceae bacterium
ACTCGCTGCGGTAGAGGGACAGGTCTTTCCCGACGGGCTGCCAGGAGGCGGACCAGAAATCCCCGCTCGCGTTGTCTCTCAGATAGATGTAGCGCCCCGGCTGGTCGAACTGATTGAAAACATAGCGCAGGATGCGGCCGTCCGCGCCGGACTTGACGAAGCTGTAGCCGCCGGCGTTGTTGGAGATCAGGGCGCCGTATTCGGGTGAGCCCAGATAGTTGGCCCAGGGCTGAGGCGTATCGGGGCGCGTGATCACATACTCTCTGCGATCGTCATCAAAATATCCGTATTTCATATCTGTATCCTCCTATCCAAGTGTGGTTATGGACAGCTCTTTTTTCACACATAACTGATTTCATATTCTTTTGTTTCATAGTATTATAATATAATGCAGATCGCTGTGTAGTAAGAATATGAAAAACAGAAAATATACCTGTGAGCAGGAGAGGTATCTGCCGGATGAATGGCTTTATCAGTGGAACAAAACAATGGTTTAATACGGTAATGCAGCCCTTTGGACTGATGAAGAAAAACTTTGGGAATGTGATCGCATTTGAGGTGAATTTCAGATTGTTTACCTTTTTTGTGCTGTTTCCGATCATGACCTGCCTGGAGAGGCTGTGGCTGGTCGGCAACAAAACGTCGGTCATCACCTGGGACAACCTGATGGACATCATCAAGAACCCGCTCACATGGATCGTGCTCATTCTTCTGGGGATCCTTCTGGTCGCAGGGACGATGTTCGAGCAGTTCGTGCTCTATGACACGCTGCATGCATGTAAATGCGGAGAGAAGAGAACACTGAGGCAGATCTTTTCAGCGGGCTTCGACCTCGTAGCAGAGCGGTGCAGGCCTGAGAACTGGCTGCTCCTTCCCTACGCGGTTCTGGTAGTGCGTTTTGGCACGCTGACCGGGGACGTGTCCAGCGTCCTCTCAGTGATCAAGATACCGGGATTCATCCTTGAAGATTTCCACAAGCACAATTGGGAGAAGGCGGCTTTTCTGATCTTTCAGGTGATCGCGATCTACTGCTTTCTCCGCTGGATCTACTCGATCCCCGTCATGATGACGGAGGATGAGAAGAGCTTTAAGGCGGCCTGTAAGAAGAGCGCCGCCATGACCAGGGGAAAACATGTGATCAAAGTCGGCTTTATCGCGCTCGGATGGCTGATCCTTCTGTGCCTTCTCTACTATGCAGGCACGGCAGTGATCGTCGGGGGCTGGTTCCTTCTCTCTTCGTGGCTCATGCCCGGGGAGACACCCGACTTTAACAGCTTCTTCGCAGCACGGTTCACGCCGACAGGCACTATTTTTTACCTGCTCTTTCTGTGGGTCGTCACGCCGATGATCGCGTCGTCATTCCAGTGCGCCTACTACAAGAGAAAAGAGCAATTGGGAGAAGCTTTGAAACCATACACGGAACCGCCTCACTTTATCAGCAGGTATCCTGCTCTGAAATGGGCGATCGTAGTGTTATGTGCGGTCACACTGTTTTTCTCGGGACCCAAAAGATTTGCGCAGATCCGGTGGATGCTCAACACAGACTGCGGCATCCCGATGATCATGGCGCACCGGGGCTATTCCGCAAAGGCGCCCGAAAACACGCTCCCTGCTTTTAAAAAGTGTATTGATGAGGGAGTCACAGCGGCGGAACTGGATGTTCAGATGCTTGCGGACGGGACGATCATTGTCATGCACGATGACAATCTGAAGCGGACCACAGGTCTTGACAAGAATGTGTGGGAGGTTACCTACGACGAGATCAAAGATCTGGACAACGGCTCCTTTTTCAGCAGGGAATTTGCAGGAACGAAGATCTGCACGCTGGACGAGGTCCTGAAACTGGCCGGAAGCGGAGACAGCAGACTCTATCTCAACATTGAGATCAAACGCAACGGTCATGACGACGGGATCACGCAGAAGGTGGTCGACATCATTCTGGAGAACGGGTATCTGAAAAACTGCGACATTACCTCCCAGGACTATAAGACGCTGGAAGAAGTGCGCAAGATCAACCCCTATGTGCTCACGGCCTATACATCCGTAGTCGGGTTGGGGGAGATGGAATCGCTTGACGCGGCCGACATCATCAGTATCCAGGAGACATTTGCGACCTTCGAAAACGTGGAGCGTCTGCACCGCGCAGGAAAGCGTGTATTTGTATGGACGGTAAATGAGAAGGAGACCATGAAAGATCTCGTAAGTCTCAATGTGGACGCGATCCTCACAAACGACCCGGCACTGTGCAAGACAGTGGTCGATCAGTACGGATCAGACATTATGAATATGGTGCAGCGAGTCCGGTCGGCGTTCTCCTTCCTGTAAAAACAGCTATTGTCATGATCCTTTCCGGACCCTTGCCCGGAACTCGCGCGGCGTCATGCCGAATTCCCTGCGAAACTGCAGGTTGAAATATGAGATATTGTTGAAGCCTTGGTCCATCGCGATCCTGGATCGACTGTTTTTATCGAAATCTCTGCATAAACATATAACAAAAAATCCCTTACATACGGGCTTTCCGTAAATAAGGGATTTTCTTCGTAGCGAGAGGGGGACTTGAACCCTCGACACCGCGGGTATGAACCGCGTGCTCTAGCCAGCTGAGCTATCTCGCCATATTGTCCGC
>CACXGR010000272.1 GCA_902767235.1 uncultured Lachnospiraceae bacterium
GAGAACTGGTCCAAGAACATGTACAACCTCAACACCAAGCGCGCCAAAGTAGAGAAAGGCGGCAAGATCGAGTGGGTATCGGGATCTTTTGGCTCCCACGTCTCCTATCTCTATCCCATGAGCATCCTGGCCGGAAAGGGAGCCCGCTGCGAGTTCACGGGCGTGACTTTTGCAGGGGCGGGCCAAAATCTCGATACCGGCTGCAAGGTCGTCCACAACGCGCCGGAAACCAGCAGCTACGTGAACACCCGCTCCATCTCAAAGAGCGGAGGGATCAGTACTTTTCGGAGCGCCGTCGTCGTGGGCAGCAAAGCACACGGCAGCAAGTCCTCCGTATCCTGCGAATCTCTGATGCTTGACTCCGAGTCCCGCTCCGACACGATCCCGGCCATGGATATTCGCACCAACAAAGCGGATGTGGGCCACGAGGCCAAGATCGGGCGCATCTCGGATGAAGCCGTCTTCTACCTGATGAGCAGAGGCCTCTCCGAGGAGGAGGCCAAGGCGCTGATCGTAAGCGGTTTTGCGGAGAATGTCTCCAAGGAGCTGCCTCTGGAATACGCCGTAGAGATGAACAACCTGATCCGCATTGAAATGAAGGGAGCGATCGGCTGATGGAATTGATAGTAAATAAACCGCTGGCCGGGACCTTCGGCTGGCTGCAGGTCGGCGGAAAGCGCATCGTTCTGCAGGAAGAAATACACAGGCTAAGCTACTGCCTCGATCCCGGAGAAACCCGTACCCTCTTATTGGAAGATCAGGGCGCGTCCGAATATGAGATCACGCTCGGGGAAGGTGCCCGACTGAATCTGGTCCAGCTTCGGGACTCCTCCGGGAAAAGCCTGTCCTATAACAATGTTCGGGTCACATGTGCGGACAGGGCCTTTTTTGGCTGGTACCGGATCGTGACGGGAGGTTCCGAAACTTACGACAATTGCTCCGTGACGCTCGAAGGCGGCGGGAGCACCTTTGAGGCCAATGTCTGCTACCGCCTTGCCGGCAGCGAAAAATATGACCTCAACTGTGAGGCGATCCACGAGGGAAAGCGCACGCAGAGCGCGATCTCCGCTTCCGGCGTTCTCTCCGACAAGGCCTCCAAGCTCATGCGCGGGACCATTGATTTTCGGACGGGCTGCTCGGGCTCTGTCGGAAATGAGTCCGAAGATGTACTGCTTCTGAGCGAAGAAGTGCGCAATCAGAGCGTTCCGGTGATCCTGTGCTCGGAGGAAGATGTAGTCGGCAACCACGGCGCCTCCGTCGGCAGGCCCGATGAAGGGCTGCTCTTCTATATGGAGACGCGCGGCATCAATGAGGAGACCGCCTGCCGGATGCTGGCGCAGGCCAAGTTGGATTCTGTAATCGGCAGGATCCCGGATCCCATGATCAGAGAAAACGTCCGGGATAAGATCCATTCGCAAGTCCTGACGGAAAATGACTGTGAAGGAGAATGACGATGGAAAGAATTAATACGGAAATAATGAATATCCGAAATGATTTCCCTATTTTCAGAGATCATCCCTCTCTGGTCTACCTGGACAACGCCGCGACGACCCAGAAACCTTCCTGTGTGATCGAAGCGGTCCGCCGCTTTTATGAGACCGAGAACGCCAACCCGCTTCGCGGGCTCTATGACCTGGCCCAGCGGGCGACGGCCGCCTATGAGGAGTCGCGGGAGGCTGTCGCCGGATTCATCGGCGCGGCAAGCCCCGAAGAGATCATCTTTACCCGAAATGCCTCGGAGAGCCTGAACCTGGTGGCCTACAGCTACGGCACCTTCCTTAAGGAAGGCGACGAGATCCTGATCAGCGTTATGGAGCATCACAGTAACCTCATTCCCTGGCAGCAGCTTGCCGAAAGAAGCGGCGCCCTTCTGAAATTTCTCGAATGTGACGCGGAAGGAAGGATCACCGAAGAGGCTTTTCGCGCGGCTCTCACGCCAAAGACCAGGATCGTATCCATGACCCAGATTTCCAACGTTCTGGGCGTCAGGGGTGATATAAAGACCTTCGCCCGCCTGGCTCATGAGGCCGGCGCCGTCTTTGTCTGCGACGGAGCCCAGAGCGTCCCCCATATCCCAGTGAATGTCCGGGACCTGGACGTCGATTTTCTGGCCTTTTCCGGCCACAAGATGCTGGCGCCCATGGGAATCGGCGTACTCTATGGCAAAAAAGCTCTGCTCGAAAAGATGCCTCCCTTCCTGACCGGCGGCGAGATGATCGAATATGTGACCCGGGAGAGCTCAACATGGGCAGAACTCCCCCACAAATTTGAGGCGGGGACCGTCAACGCGGCGGGAGCCGTCGGCCTGAGGGCGGCCATCGAGTACTATAACAGGACGGGCTTCGACGCCATTGTCAAGCGGGAGGAAGCTCTGGGCGAACTGGCTTTTGACGCCCTCTCATCGGTTCCGCATCTGCATATTATGGGAAGCGATCAGGCAAAAGAGCACAACGGCATCTTCTCTTTTTCTCTCGATGGCGTTCATCCCCACGACATAGCGGAAATCCTGAACGCAGATGGCATCTGCATCCGGGCAGGCCACCACTGCGCCCAGGTCCTGATGCAGCACATGAAGACCCCGTCCACGGTGCGCGCCAGCCTCGCCTTTTATAACCGCGAGGAGGACATCGAGCGCCTGGCGCAGAGCCTTAAAACTGTGAGAAGGAGGATGGGTTATGTCGAATAGTTTTTATCGGGAGATCATAAACGAGCACAACCTGCGGCCGCTCCACAAGCACATCCTGCCCCGCGCGGGCCTGTCCCACCGCGGCGTCAATCCCAGCTGCGGCGATGACATAACCCTGCAGCTGACCATACAGGACGGAGTGATCTCGGAAGGCGCCTTCAGCGGAGACGGCTGCGCCATTTCACAGGCCAGCGCCGATATGATGCTGGACCTGATCATAGGCCGAACGCCGGAAGAGGCGCGCCATCTCACGGATCTGTTCCTGCGGATGATCAAGGGAACTGTGACGGAGGACGAGCTGGAAGAACTGGAGGAAGCAGGGAGCCTGCAGGATATCTCCCACATGCCCGCGAGGGTCAAGTGTGCCGTGCTGGCGTGGCACACGCTGGAGAAGCTTTTGGATGAGTCATAGGTTTGTGTCAGCGGATACGTATCCGCTGACACA
>CACXGR010000273.1 GCA_902767235.1 uncultured Lachnospiraceae bacterium
ACGAACAGGTTGCAGGGCTTGTCATAGAGGTTCTGAGGGGAATCGATCTGCTGAACGATACCGTCCTTCATAACGACGATCCTGGAACCAAGGGTCATAGCCTCTGTCTGGTCATGTGTGACGTAAATGATGGTGGTGCCCAGTCTCTGGTGGAGCTTGGCGATCTCTGTTCTCATCTGAACACGCAGCTTGGCGTCCAGGTTGGAAAGAGGCTCGTCCATAAGGAAGACCTTGGGATTACGAACGATCGCACGTCCCATAGCGACACGCTGTCTCTGACCACCGGAAAGAGCCTTCGGCTTACGATCAAGGAGATGGGACAGATCAAGGATCCTTGCCGCCTCTTTCACTGCTTTGTCGATCTCATCCTTCGGAACTTTGCGAAGCTTCAGTCCGAATGCCATGTTATCATAAACAGTCATGTGCGGATACAGAGCGTAGTTCTGGAAGACCATCGCGATATCTCTGTCCTTGGGCTCGACATCGTTCATAACTTTGCCGTCGATCATGAATGTTCCGGAAGAGATATCCTCCAGACCTGCGATCATTCTCAGCGTAGTGGACTTTCCGCATCCGGAAGGGCCTACGAAGATGATGAATTCCTTATCAGCGATCTCCATATTGAAGTTCTGAACTGCCTTATAGCCGTTGGGGTAAACCTTGCATACATCCTTCAAAGATAAACTTGCCATTGTATAACTCCTTCTCGATTTTGAAACGATTGATAAGCCGAGGCTTTTTTTACACTGAACATAGTATAGTCAAAAAAGCGGCTTCCGACCATGCCACTAATTCACAAAAGATTTTCTCACGCCTTGTCTAGGATTTGTCGACCCAAAAAAGAAGAATCCCGTTTTTCGTTAAATTGCACAGGATTCTTCTCTTTCTTTGTCTAAATTGTCAGGCAGATTTCTATTCTTCCGGCAGATCGGCCTCTTCTTCGGCGATCTGCTTTTCAATCTTGCGGAAGATCGGATCATATATCATGGCGCATGCATATCCGGGGACCGAAAGCCCGAATAGTACCAGCACCGGCAGCAGGATCGAGGAGAAGAAAAATGCGGCCGGCGGCACGATCGTGATCACAAGCATCTCCAGCGATCGGGGCATTTCCCCGAAAGTGAGCATCACCGCGTTGATCAGCGTGTGAAAGACGCCCGCATCAAATCTGGAGAGCATGGCAAAAGTATAGATCATGATCATGATCAGCAGCAGTGCCCCCACCAGCATGGAACTGGGCAGCCAGATCGGATATCTGCCGCTGCCCCGGATGATCATATACAGGTTGGATCCCATGAGGCTCCACACCACCAGAAAGATCAGCCAGAGTGCCGTCGCCTGCACGAAATTTCTCTTAAAAGAGCGGAAGTAAGACTTCACGATATAGCCCTCTTCTCCCCGCACCATCTTCAGGAGCACATAGTGCATGGCCGTCAGGGATGCGCCGATGGTGATGACCGGAAGGCACATCAGGAGCGCAACAAGATTCAGGATCAGCAGATCCGCTGTTCTATTCAAAAAGCGCTGAAACGGACTGCCCTCTTCAAAAATATTCACCGCCTTGTATCCTTTCCGCCGGCAGCCAGGTTGAAACCGGTCTCGATGAGCCCCTCCAGCGTGTCCAAAAAGCCGTTCCAGAGCACGGTGAAGAACCCGTCCGTCTTCTTTCTGACTACATTGTGGGCGTCCTTGATCAGCGTATCGCCCGGCGTCTGACCGCGCAGGGCCGGACTTGTCTTCAGCCCCAGCGTCTTTTCTGCCACCACGGAAGGTGAAACGCCCATTTCATCCATTTCCCTGAGTGCTTCCCGGATATTCCTTCGAAGCGACTCCTTGTCGAACCGGTCCAGGGCTTCGTCCATCTTCTGATAGAGCTCGCCCCCCAGGTCGGATCCCTTATCCAGGATCCCGCCGTCTTTTTCCCGGCCGGTCTCCCCTGCGCCGCCGTCAGTCGTCGCCGCCAGCGCATAAAAAGCCGGGCCCGGCATCGCTGCAGAGCCCAGTATACAAATCATCAGGATCATCAATGCTCTTTTCTTCATCCGTTTTCCCTCCCAGATGGAGCCCGCCGGAAGGCTTCCGCCTCCCGGCACATTATCTGATCTCTAATTATCTGCCCGCTTACAGGGCCTTGTTCAGCCGCCCTGTCAGCCGATCTCAGACCCGTCCGGGATGTCCTTTCCGCTCTCGGGCGTCATGAGCGCCAAAGACCCGTCCGGGCCTTCTGCGCACAGAAGCATGCCCTCGGATACGATCCCCGCGAGCTTGGCGGGCTTGAGATTCGTGATCACCATCACTTTTTTGCCGACCATCTCCTCTGCGGAGTAGTACTTGCGGATTCCCGAGACGATCTGGCGCACTTCATCGCCGATCCTCACCTGGCTGCAGAGAAGCTTCTTGGACTTTTTGACTTCCTCGCAGGCGATGACTTCGCCCACCTTGAACTCGAGTTTTGCGAAGTCGTCGATGGTGACCTCGGTTTTTTTCTCCGCTTCCGCAGTCTCTGCTGCCTTCTCCGCAGAAGGCGCGGGCTTTGCTTCGGATGCTTTCTCCTTGGCCTTCTCCTCGAGCTTGGCCTGCTTCTGCGCCTCCTTGCGCTGCTTGGCCATGATCTTATCGACTTCCTTCATGACGTCTGCCTCTTTGAGGCGTGCGAACAGGATCTCGGGCTTGTCCGTGACCTTATTCCCGGAAGGATACAGACCGAAGGTACCGAGCGTCTCAAAATCGCGGATCTGCGTGTTCAGCATCTTCACGATCTTGTCCGCTGTGTCAGGCATGAACGGCGCCATCAGGGCCGTGCCGATCGTGATGCCCTCGATCAGGTTGTAGAGGACGGTGGAGAGGCGGTCAGACTTGGCCTCGTCTCTTGCCAGCACCCACGGCTCGGTCTCGTCAATATACTTGTTCAGTCTCTTAAAGACAGCGAAGATCTCGGTCAGGGCGTCTGCCGCGCGCAGTTCGTCCATCTTGGCCTCTACCTTGTCGTAAGCCGCGGTGACGAACGCCTTGAGATCGTCATCTACCGGCTCTGCGGCGCCTTTGTCCGCGACAACGCCGTCGAAATACTTGTTGCTCATTGCGATCGTGCGGTTCACGAGGTTGCCCATGGTATTGGCGAGGTCGGAATTGATTCTCTCCACGACCAGCTCCCATGTGATCACGCCGTCGTTCTCATAGGGCATCTCGTGCACGACAAAATAGCGCACCGCATCGACGCCGAAAATATCCACCAGGTCGTCCGCATAGATGACGTTGCCCTTGGTCTTGCTCATCTTCTCGCCGCCCTGCAGCAGCCAGGGATGGCCGAAG
>CACXGR010000274.1 GCA_902767235.1 uncultured Lachnospiraceae bacterium
AGTATCGACATATTTTCCTCCTTTCCGGCACATCGGCCGTCCTGATCCGGCTGCGGTCACTTGCGGTCCCTGAGCCGATGCCGGATATTGTACAGCACACAGTCCGCCGCAAAAGTGCCGGCCAGGATCCCGCAGAAGATCGTCAGGGCAGTCGTATTGCTCATATTTACCACCTTGACCAGAAGCGGAATGACCACGAAGATCAATAGCAGCCCGGACACGCCGAAAAACAGGACCGACCGCAGGCACACATATCCCTTGATGTTGCCGAAATTCCAGATCTCCGTGTTGTAATCCCACAGGCGCACCTTAAAAAAAGTATACAAAAACCATCCCGTGGCATATTCCATGATCCCAGACACCAGCATGCACAAAAAGAACACAAGAAGCGGGTTCTCTTTGAAGCGATAAATGAGCAGCGTATACACGCCGCCCCCGATCAAATAGATGGGGATCCAGGGGCCGTATGTCGACCCTCTTTTGACAAAATAGCCCAGATCGATCCGATAGAACAGCGTCTCATAGAGAAAGCCGAAGATACCGCTGCTCACCATGATCAGGATCAGCAGATTGATCGTCTGGATATGATCAAACCCTGTCTCAAGTCTCAGTAATTCCATAGGCAGCCTCCTCTCTGTATTTTCATTCTACTCTATTTTGATCTATATGCATAACAAAAAGGAGTGATCGCTCACTCCTTTTCTTCCATGCTCCTCATGGCTTTTTATTCTCCAGTCTGGCTCTTTCCTTTCTCCTTTCCAGGAAGGGAAGGAAGTATTCTTCATAGGAAAAGTCGATGATGGCCGCAAGCGGGATCGCCAGCAGGATACCCAGGATGCCCATAATATTGCCGAACACGACGATCGACACCAGGATCAGAAGACCGGACACTCCGAGGGAATTTCCGAAGAGTTTGGGCTTGATCAGATATCCGTCGACCGTCTGCAGGACCAATGTAAAAATAAGGAAGGCCAAAGCGTGCCAGGGATTGACCAGCAGAAGGATAAAGCATCCGATCGCGCCTCCGATCACCGGGCCGAAACTCGGGATCAGGTTCGTGATCCCCACCACGGCGGAGATCAGGCCTATGTACTGCATGCCGGTGATCGCCATAAAGAGTGCGTTTACGCCGCCGACAATGATCGCGTCCAATATGGAAAAAACAATATAGCGCACCAGGATGTTATTGCACCGGTTAAGGAAAGTTCTGATCGTCTCATACAGCCGGTCAGGCAGTGCCGCTTTCATAAGGCGCTTGCTCCCTGCCTTTATGGACTCCTTGGATCCCAGGAGATAGAAAGACAGGATCAGCGCCAGAAACAGGTTGACCAGATTCCGCCCCACTCCCCTGGACGCGGAGACAATGCTCCTGAGGGAGGTAGAGAGGAACTGCGTCGCTGTTTTGATCAGGTCCTCCGAGGATGTTGCCAACCCTTCGAGCTGTGACTCGATATCCAGTCCCGGTATATTCAGATTCCTGATCATCCTGTCCATTGTCGCCACGTAAGTGTCCATATTGCCGATCAGCAGGGCAACGCTGTCGATCAGCTGCGGGATCAGCATAAAGAGCAGGCACCCCAGCAGCAGGATCACCATGAACATTCCAAGAAAAATGGACAGTCCCCATTTCACAGACTCGTTCCGGATACCGCTGAATATGCTTCTCTGAAGCATGGCTGCCAGCGGATTGACCATATACGCGATCACACACCCGTATATGACCGGCATGAAGTAGGATCCGATCACCTGCAGCGTCCCCGAGATCGTTCCCAGGTTCGTCAAAGTGACATAGCCCACGACGCCGATCAGGATCGCTACCGCGTTGTTATACCATTTTTGATTCCTAAAGCCGTTCTTTTTCATCGTCTAGCCGAATGGTCTCCATCGATCTGTCCCGCCGTCATACGTGCAGTTTCAGTTGTGCGTACAGCAGTCGCATTGCGCGCAGTCTCAGTTGTGCGTATAGTTGTCAAAATATCCCTGTACCAGGACCACGGGCGTGCCCTTGTCGCCGGATCCGCTGGTCAGGTCGCAGAGCGATCCGATCAGGTCAGTGAGCTGTCTGGGCGTCGTCCCCTGAGATGCCATGCTGCCCTTGAGGTCCGCGTCCTTCTTGCGGATGCTCTCGGAAATCGCTTCCCGGAGGGCTTCTCCGGACAGATCCTTGTAGTCGTTGTCCGCAAGATACTTGAGTTTGAGCTCATTGGGCGTTCCGATCAGCCCGTCTGTGAAGAAGGGAGAGACGACCGGATCTGCCAGTTCCCAGATCTTTCCCTGAGGGTCCTTGAAGGCGCCGTCGCCGTAAACCATGACTTCCACATGCTTTCCGGTCGCCTTCAGGATCTTGTCCTGAATATCCAGGACAAGTCCTCCCGCCTTTCTGGGGAAGAGCTTGACCATGTCCTCTGTGGACTTGTTGGATCCCAGCAGTCCGTAGAGCTCATTGCAGCCGCTTCCGTTTACCGGCGCATTCATGATCTCATCCAGACTGCAAACAACCTTGGCGCCGCCCGCGAGGAGGATCCTCTTGGTGCGCTTTCTGGTGTGAATATCACAATTGAGAATATGGTCCGCATAGTCGAGGATCGCCCTGGGCTGATTGGCAAAGATGATCTCGCACTCGGCGCCGCAGGATTCGATCAGGTTCCGGTAGTACTCTACATAATCGACACCGGTAAACTCATGTTTGTTGACACCGAAGAGCTCTCTGTATTTTGCCAGCGTGAGGACATCGCTGTAGGGATTGATGCCGGCTTCGTCAATCTGGTCGAGACTGACCAGCTCATTCCCCACCTCATCTGAGGGATAACTGAGCATCAGAACGATCTTCGCGGCGCCCTTTGCGATGCCTCGCAGGCAGATGGCAAACCGATTGCGGGAAAGGATCGGAAAGATGACGCCGACTGTGCCGCCGCCGAGTTTCGCCCTCACGTCTGCCGCAATATCATCGACGCTGCAGTAATTGCCCTGCGCTCTTGCCACAACAGATTCCGTGACGGCAATGACGTCGCGGTCGCGCAGCGCAAACCCTTCAGACTCGGCCGCCTGCAGAACGCTTTCTGCCACGATCGCAGCCAGATCATCTCCTTTTCTGATGATAGGGCAGCGGATGCCTCTTGAAACTGTGCCGACTCTGCGTTCTGATCTGCTCATTTGTTCGTTCTCCTTCATAAAAGCCTTATTACAGGAATATTCCCTAAATTCCCATTAAATTATAAGTGTTTGACTTTGTTTGCGCAACGGGCAAAGTTGGTATGCTCTCATACAACAAAAAACCGCAGACTCAACGTCTGCGGTTTTCCTGTTCAATCGGAGTGACGGGATTCGAACCCACGACCCCTTCGTCCCTAACGAAGTGCGCTAGCCAGCTGCGCTACACCCCGATCTTCAA